>CAXTFF010000060.1:0-10726 GCA_964243325.1 uncultured Sphingomonas sp. | reverse complement strand
CGTCGCCGCGCGTCCAGAAGATGTCCTGCGTGCCGTTGCCGTGATGATAATCGATATCGAGCACCGCCACGCGCGCGCGCGCCGCATCACCGAGCGCCTGCGCGGCCACGGCGGCCGCGTTGATGTGGCAATAGCCGCCGCAATAATCCGCGCCGGCATGGTGCCCCGGCGGGCGGCAGAGCGCGAAGGCGGCGTGGTCGCCGTTCCTCACCGCGTCCGCCGCCGCGAGCGCCGATTGCGCGCTCCAATAGCTGGAGCCGTAAGCGTCGGCGGTGATCGGCGTCGTGGCATCGAACGCGTATCGCCCCATCAGCGCGTCGATCCGCTTCAGGCCGAGCGAGCGGCGGCCGACCACCGGAAAGGCGTAGGGGATCGCCTCCCCTGGCCGCCCCGCTTCGCGCCACAGCGCGGGCGCGGCCTGGAGAAAGGCGAGATAGTCGGCGTCGTGGACCGCCCGGATCGCCGCCTCGCCGCGGTCCGGCGGCGTCTCGGTCGCCCCTAGCGCGGCGAGCATCGCCTCGGCGCGGGCGGGCGTCTCGGCATAGGGCGCGAAGCCGCCATTATGCAGCTCGAGCGCGGGGGCGTGCAGCCGCTGGCGGGCGTCGTGGAAGATGCGCATCAGTTTCTAGCCCCCGCGAAGCGCAGCACGGCGAAGCCCGCCGCCGCCGACAGCAACGACCCGGCGAGCACGCCCAATTTGACCTGGTCGACCAGATCGGGCCGCCCCGGAAAGGCGAGCCCGCCGATGAACAGGCTCATGGTGAAGCCGACGCCGGCGAGCAGCGCCGCGCCGTAGAGCTGCGCCCAGCTGACCCCGGCGGGCGGCCTGGCCAGCCCCAGCCGATGCGCGAGCGCGACGCCGCCCAGGATGCCGACCTGCTTGCCGACGAACAGCCCCAGCGCGACCGCGAGCACCAGCCTGCTCCCCAGGCCCCCGATCCCGTCGATCCGGACGCCGGCATTGGCGAAGCCGAACAGCGGCACGATCGCGAACGCCACCCAAGGAGCCAGCGCATGCTCGATCCGGTGAAGCGTCGAATGCGGGTCGTCGGGCGCGGCGGGGGAGGGGGTGACCGGGATCACGGCCGCCGCGAGCACCCCCGCGATCGTCGCATGGATCCCCGACCGAAGCACGAGCAGCCAGAGCAGCGCGAAGCCGAGCATGAACACCCACGGCGCGCGTACGCCGCCGCGCCCCAGCGCCGACATCGCCGCCAGCACTCCGGCGGCGGCGGCGAGCGCGGGCAGGCTGAGCCCGTGGCTGTAGGCGACCGCGATGATCGCCACCGCGCCCATGTCGTCGACGATCGCGACCGTGGTCAGGAACAGCTTGAGCGCGGCGGGCACGCGCGGGCCCAGCAGCGCCATGATGCCGATCGCGAAGGCGATGTCGGTCGCCGCCGGGATCGCCCAGCCGCGCGCCAGCCCCGGCTCGCGCCCGGCGACCAGGAGGTAGACGAGCGCGGGGACGGCCATCCCGCACGCCGCCGCGATCACCGGCAGCCGCCGTTGGTCGGGATGCGACAGCTGGCCATCGACGAGTTCGCGCTTGATCTCCAGCCCGACGAGCAGGAAGAAGATCGCCATCAGCCCGTCATTGATCCACAGCTCGGCGGTCATCGCACCGATCGCCGGGGCGATCATGGGGCCGATCGGCGCGTGCCGCCAATGCTCATACCCCTCGGCGAGCGCGGAATTGGCGACCAGCATCGCCGTCAGCGCCGCCGCGATCAGCACGATCCCGCCCGCCGCCTCCGTCGCGAGGAAGCGCCGGAGCGCGCTGAAGGGGCGGGTGAGGACGGGAGGCATTCAGGCGGCGGCGCGCCCGAGGGCCTCGGCGATCAGTCCCCGCGTGTTCTCCACGCCGTAGAGCGCGATGAAGCTGCCCATGCGCGGTCCCTGCGACGAGCCGAGCAGCGTCTCGTAGAGCGCGCGGAACCAATCGCGGAGCGACTCGAACCCGCCGGTCTTGCCGATCTCGTACACGGCGGTCTGGATCGTCTCGGCCTCGGCGCCCTCGCCCAGGCGCGCCAGCTCGGCGTCGAGCCGGCGCAGCGCGGCGGCCTCGTGCGGCTCGGGCGCGCGGCGCCGGAGCGTCGGTACGACGAAGTCGCGGGCATAGGCGAGCGCGTGGCCGATCAGTCGAGCCAGCTCGGGATAACGATCGGGCGTCGCGTCGGGGACGTAATTGGCGAGGTAGGCCCAGACCTGTTCGGGACCGGCCTCGCCCATGACGCCGACGAGGTTGAGGAGCAGGCCGAACGTCACGGGCAGTTCGCCGGCGGGCGGCGGGCCGCCATGGATGTGGTGGACGGGGTTGCCGAGCCGTTCCTTGACCGGCTGGCCGTCATAGGCCGTGCGGAACTGCCAGTACTCGTCCACCGCCTTGGGGATCACGCCCATATGGAGCTGCTTGGCCTTTTTGGGCTCGCGATAGGCGAAGAAGGCGACGCTCTCGCGCGGGCCGTAGGTCAGCCAGTCATCCAGCCCCAAGCCGTTGCCCTTGGACTTGGAGATCTTCTCGCCGCGCTCGTCCAGGAACAGCTCGTACACCATGCCCTCGGGCTTGCGGCCGCCGAGCAGGTCGGCGATCCGGCCGCCGAGCACCGCGCTGTCGGTCAGGTCCTTGCCGTACATCTCGTAATCGACGCCCAGCGCCGCCCAGCGCATGCCCCAATCGGGCTTCCATTGCAGCTTGGCGCGGCCGCCCAGGACCGATTGCTCGACCGTCTCGCCCTCGTCGTCGAAGCGGATCAGTCCGGCCTCGGCGTCGACCACCTCGACCGCGACCTGGAGGACGACGCCCGACTTCGGGCTGACCGGCAGCACGGGCGAGTAGGTCGCTTGCCGCTCGCCGCGCAGCGTCGGGAGCATGACGCCCATGATCCGGTCGTAGCGGCGCAGCACCTGGCGCAGTTGCCCGTCGAAGCGGCCGGACGCGTAATAGTCGGTCGAGGAGGCGAACTCGTAGTCGAAGCCGTACGCGTCGAGGAAATCGCGCAGGCGGGCGTTATTGTGCGCGGCGAAGCTGTCATGCGTGCCGAACGGGTCCGGGATGCGGCTGAGCGGCTTGCCCAGATGCTCAAGGAGCACCCTGCCGTTCGGCACGTTGTCGGGCACCTTGCGCAGGCCGTCCATGTCGTCGGAAAAGGCGAGGAGCCGCGTCGGCCGGCCGGACAGCGTCTCATAGGCGCGGCGCACCATGGTCGTGCGCAGCACCTCGTTGAAGGTGCCGATATGCGGAAGTCCCGAGGGGCCGTAGCCCGTCTCGAACAGCACCGGCTCGCCGTCCGGTTTGCCGTCCGGCCAGCGGCGCAGGATCTTGCGCGCCTCCTCGAAAGGCCAAGCCTTGGAGTCGAGGGCGGCGGCGCGGATGTCGTCGGTCATGATCGGGCGGGAGGTAACGCCGTCGTGCCCCCACGCAAACGACATTCGAGGGTGGATGCCCGATTCGGCGGCTGCGCGGGCCGCGCGAAGATGAACAAGTTGAGGGAAGTTGAGGCGTACGCGCGGGTCGCGCGATCGGCGGAAGGTGACGAAGGTAACGCTGAAACGGGCTTTCGCGCCGGCTCGCCGGTTCACGGGTCGGGTGGGGTCGTACGATGAGAAAGAACGAGCGTGAGGAGCTAAGTCGCTCCCGCCTTGTAGGACAGCGGAAAGTCCGGGCCTGAGCGCCGGGCGCGGTGGGGCCGCTCACGGAGTATTCACCTGCGCGCCGCCTACAGCCCGGACCCATGTCCGCAGCCCATCCCGCGATCCGCCTCCTCACCCTCGCCCTGCTCGCCGGATCCGCGGCCGTCGCGGCGCAGCAGGCGCCGCCGCCCGCCGATGCCGCGGCGCCGGACGCCGATGCCGAGGGGGAGGCCGACGTCGAGGAGGTCGTCGTCACCGGCCGGCGCGAGCGCGGCGCGGTGGCGGGCGACATCCCGCCGACGCAGCAGCTGCGCCCCGCCGACATCCGGTCCTACGGCGTCGGCACGGTGAGCGAGCTGCTCGCCGAACTCGGGCCGCAGACGCGCAGCGGGCGGGGCGGGCCGCCGGTGGTGCTTCTGAACGGGCGGCGCATCTCGGGGTTCGCGGAGATCCGCGACCTGCCGACCGAGGCGATCGCGCGCGTCGACATCCTGCCCGAGGAGGTGGCGCTGAAATACGGCTACCGCGCCGACCAGCGGGTGGTGAACTTCGTCCTGCGCCGCCGTTTCCGGAGCGTCACCGCCGAGCTGGCCGACAGGCAAGCGACCGAAGGCGGGCGGAACGCCCCGCAAGGGTCGGCGGACTTCCTGTCGCTGCAGGGGCAGGGGCGGCTGAACCTTCACCTCGACGCGCGGCTGAGTTCCGCGCTGACCGAAGACGAGCGCGACGTGGTGAGCCGGACGGGGGCCAGCGATGTCGGGGGTGCGGGCGATCCGCTCCGCACGCTGCTCCCCGAGAACCGGACGGTGGCCGCCAACGCCGTCTATGCGCGCGAGCTGGCCGGGCTGGCGGTGACGCTGAGCGGGCAGGGCGAGGTGAGCGACAGCGAGGCGCTGTTCGGGCGCGGGCAGGACGACCGCGCGCTGCGCCAGCGGAGCCGGGACATCACCGGGCGATTGGCGACGACGGTCAACGGCGACGCGGGCGACTGGCGCTGGACGTTCACGGGGGCGTACGACCATGCGGACGGCGAGACGATCACCGACGTGCTCGGCGCCGGACCCAATCGCGCCTTTTCCGAGTCGCGGATCGGAAGCGCGAACCTGCTGTTCAACGGCACCGCGTTCCGGCTACCCGCGGGCGCGGCGTCGGCGAGCGTACGGGTGGGCGGGTCGACCAGCGACTTCGCCAGCCGCACCGAACGGCTGGGCCTCGTACGCCGTGGCGCAGTGTCGCGCGACATCGCGGACGTGCAGGGCAATATCGACCTGCCGATCGCCAGCCGGAGCGCGGGCGTGCTGCCGTGGCTGGGGCAGTTGTCGGTCAACGGCAATGTCGCGGTCGATCGACTGTCGGACTTCGGCACGCTGACCCGCTTCGGCTACGGCGCGAACTGGTCGCCGCTGGAGGGCGTACGGCTCCTCGCGTCGGTGACCGAGGACCAGAACGCGCCGAGCGCGCAGCAGCTGGGAAATCCGGTGATCACGACCCCCAACGTGCGCGTGTTCGATTACCTGCGCGGCGAGACGGTGGCGGTCGACACGGTGACGGGCGGCAACGCCCTGCTGGTCGCGAACGACCGGCGCGCGGTGCGGCTGGGCCTGAACCTCAAGCCCTGGTCCGACAAGGAGCTGACGATCCAGGCCGACTACAACCGGGTCAGGACCGACGATCCGATCGTCGGCTTCCCGGCGGTCACCGCCGCGATTGCGAGCGCCTTTCCGCAGCGTTTCGCCCGCGACGCGGACGGGCGGCTGATCGGGCTCGACGCGCGCCCGATCAACTTCGCGCGGTCGGACCGGTCGGAGCTGCGCTGGGGCGTGAACTTCTCCCGCCCGCTCAAATCGCGCGTGCAGCGTCAGCTGGAGGCTTTCCGCGCGGGCACGGGACCGAACCCGTTCGCCGGGCTGCCCAGGCCGGGCGGGCGCGGCGCGGAGGGATCGGACGACCGGCGCGCGGAGCGGCGCGCCGAACGCGGGGCGGGCCAAGCTGGCGACCAGCGCGGTGGCGGCGGGCGCGGCGGCTTCGGCGGAGGCGGCCGGGGTCAGGGCGGCGGGCGCATCCAGGCGGCGCTCTACCATACCTGGCACCTGACCGACCGGGTGCTGGTCGCGGCCGACGGACCGCGTCTCGACCTGCTGCGCGGCGACGCGATCGGCGGCACCGGCGGGCAGCCGCGCCATGAGATCGAGGGGCAGGCGGGCTACACCAATAACGGGCTGGGGGCGCGGTTGTCGGTCAACTGGCGGTCGGGGACGAGCGTGAACGGCGGCACGACCGACGCGCCCGAACGGCTGCGCTTCGGCGGGCTGGCCACCGCCAACCTGCGGCTGTTCGCCGATCTGGGACAGCGGCCCGACTGGGTGCGCGCGCATCCGTGGATGCGGGGGATGCGGGTGGCGGTGTCGGTCGACAATCTGTTCGGTGAGCGGCAACGGGTGCTGGACGCCACGGGGGCGGTGCCGGTGAACTTCCAGCCGGACCTGCTGGACCCGCTGGGGCGGGCGGTGCGGGTGTCGGTGAGGAAGTTGTTCCTATAGCGCGGGGCGGCCTGCCGCGCCCCGCGGCAGGACTCGCCCAAGCTCGGCTGACGGAGCGGAGCGTCCGGTCGACGACGCGGCTTGCGGATGACCGACTTCGGTTGCAAAAGACAACGCGACTGAACTCCGGCCTTCGTCGGAACGTGATCGGGGGCGAAACCATGGCCGACGAGAAAGCGATCTTCATCACCGGCGCGGCGTCCGGCATCGGGCTCGCGACCGCGCGGCTGTTCTCGACGCGCGGCTGGCGCGTCGGATTGAGCGACGTGAACGAGGCGGCGCTGGCGACCGCCGCGACGGGTTTCCCGGCGGAGCGCACGACGACGCACCGGCTCGACGTGCGCGACCGGGCGGGCTGGGCGGAGGCGTTGGACGCGTTCACCGCCACGAGCGGCGGGCGGCTCGACGTGCTGTTCAACAATGCGGGGGTGCCGCATGGCGGGCCGCTGGCGGAAGCGGGATGGGAGGGCATCGACCTGACGATCGCGGTCAATCTGGGCGGCGTCGTCAACGGCGCACGGATCGGCCACGCCTATCTGAAGCGCACGCCGGGATCGTGCCTGCTCAACACCGCCTCCGCGTCGGCGATCTACGGGTCGGCGGGGCTGGCCGTCTATTCGGCGACCAAGTTCGCGGTGCGCGCCTTGACGGAGGCGCTCGACGGCGAGTGGCACGCCGACGGGATCACCGTCCGCGCGCTGGTGCCCGGCTTCATCGACACGCCGCTGTTGAGCGGCACGCCAGAGGGATCGAACCGCTCGATCCGCGAGACGGTGGTCGATGCCGGGCTGGAGCTGACCTCGGCTGACGCGGTCGCGGTCGCGGCGTGGCGGGCCGTGCATGGCGACCGCGTGCTGACGCCGGTCGGGCGCACCGCGCACCGGCTCATGTTCGCCGCGCGCTGGATGCCCGGGCGGCTGCGCCGGATGATGCGACGCGGGCTGGGCTAGTCGCCCAGGATGGCGTCGATCGCGGTCGCCATCTCCACGTCGCGGTGCGACAGGCCGCCCGCGTCGTGCGTGGTGAGCAGGATGTCGACGCGGTTGTAGACGTTGGACCATTCGGGGTGGTGGTCCGCCTTCTCCGCCAGGATCGCGACGCGCGCCATGAAGCCGAACGCCTCCGCGAAGTCGCCGAACACGATCCGGCGCGCGATCGCGTCGCGCTCGTCCTGGTAATCCCAGTCGGGCAGGGCATCGAGCGCCTCGGCGCGCTCCGCTTCGCTCAGCTGTTCCACCACTCGCCTACCTCCCTTGTCGCATCGGTCGCGGCGGGGGTATGGCGGCAGGCATGGACGATCAAGGCTCAACGGGCCCGGCCCCCGGCCCGGACGCGATCGAGGCGGTCGCGCGGGCGACGATCGCGCGCCTGCCCAAGCGCTTCGCCGAGCATCTGGGCGCGGTGGTGCTGCTGGTCGAGGAGGTCGCCGACGAGGAGACGTTGGCGGAGCTCGGCATCGAGCATCCGCTCGACCTGACGGGGCTCTATCATGGGCGGCCCGTGGGCGAGAAGTCGTCGATGGAGTCGGGAGCCACGCCCGACCGCATCCACCTCTACCGCCGCGCCATCTTGGAAGAGTGGATCGAGACGGAGGTCCGGCTCGACGACCTGGTCGCGCATGTCGTGATCCACGAGATCGGGCATCATTTCGGGCTGTCGGACGGCGACATGCGTGCGCTGGAGGACCAGGTGGCGGAAGACGGGGTGGCTTGACCGCCCGGCTCGGCTTCGACGCGGTGGCGTGCGCGCGGGGCGGGCGGGTGTTGTTCGAAAGCTTGAGCTTCGCGCTCGGGCCGGGCGACGCGGCGACGGTCACGGGGCCGAACGGGGTGGGCAAGTCGAGCCTGCTGCGGATCGCGGCGGGGCTGCTCCGGGCCGCCGGCGGAAACGTAACGCGCGAGGGGGCGGTCGCGCTGTTGACGGAGGCGCACGCGCTCGACCCCGAGCGGCCGCTCCACGCGGCGCTCGGCTTCTGGGCGGGGATGGACGGGGTCACGCCCGCGCTGGGAAAGCTGGGGCTGGCGCATCTGGCGGCGGTGCCGGTGCGGCTGCTGTCGACGGGGCAGCGGCGGCGCGCGGCGCTGGCGCGGGTGGTGACGGGCGGGGCGGACATCTGGCTGCTGGACGAGCCGGCGAACGGATTGGACGTGGAGGGCGTGGGGCTGCTCGAGCGCTTGGTCGCGGCACACCGCGCGCGGGGCGGGATCGCGGTGGTGGCGAGCCATCAGCCGGTGGCGCTGCCCGGGGCCCTGGCGATCGGGCTGTGAGCCTGTTCGCACGGCTCGTCGCGCGCGACCTGCGCCGTGCCTACGGCGGGGGCGGGGTGGTGTGGCCGGTGGCGTTCTTCCTGCTGACCGCCTGCCTGTTCCCGTTCGCGATCGGGCCGGACGCGGCGCTGCTCGCCCGCGTCGGCGGCGGGGTGGTGTGGGCAGCGGCGCTGCTGGCCGCGCTGCTGCCCGTCGAGCGGCTGGTCGCGCCCGATGGGGAGGCGGGGGTGCTCGATCAGCTGGCGGTCAGGGGCGTACCGATGGGGCTGGTCGCGGCGGCCAAGGTCCTGGCGCACTGGCTGAGCTTCGGGCCGCCGCTGATGGCGGCGTCTGTGGTCGCGGCGGGGCTGCTCGACCTGTCGGGCGCGGCGCTGCTGCGCGTCGAGCTGGGGCTGCTGATCGGCACGCCCGGATTGGCGGCGTTGGCGGTCGCGACGGGTGCGCTGGTTGCCGGTCTGCGCGGAGCGGGCGCGGTCGCGGGGCTGGTGATGCTGCCGCTCGCGGTGCCGCTCCTGATCTTCGGCGCGGGCGCGCTGACCGGCGGGGCGGGGGCGTTCAAGCTTCTGGGTAGCGTAAGCCTGCTACTGCTCGCGGGCGCGCCGTTCGTGGCAAGGGCGGCGATCAGGGCGGGGATGGACTAGGGCTTTGTATACTTTCCGCTTTTTGAGTCGCGACCTACTCGATCACCATTGCGCTCCTTACGATAAGTGCCCGGCTTACCATAACGGCCACCCTGACGATGGCGCTCCTTGCTCCCGCTACCACCGCCGAAAAGACTGCTGAAAATGCCCATGCGATCCTCCTCTGACGACGAAGTTACCTCATCTTGACCACCTTGCCCAAATAGCGGTGGGGAGCGTCAGCCCGCGCGCCTCCTCGCGGACGCCGAGTTCACCCGTCTCGACCCAGCCGGGGAGGTCGGCGAATATCTGGCGCACCATTTCGCCGATCGCGAGGGCGGAAAGGCGGACGGCGTAGACGGTCAGGAACAGGAAGCGCGACCGCTCGTCGAGGAGGCGGCGGCAGTCGGCGACGAGGGCGGGGAGCTGTTCGTCGAGCCGCCACACCTCGCCCTCGGGGCCGCGGCCGTATTTGGGCGGGTCGAGGAAGATGCCGTCGTAACGGCGGGCGCGGCGGACCTCGCGCGCGGTGAACTTGGCGGCGTCCTCGACGATCCAGCGGATCGGGGCATCGGACAGCCCCGATAGCCTGGCGTTGGCGCGGGCGGCCTCGACCGACTTCTTGCTCGCGTCGACATGGACCATGCGCGCGCCCTTGCTCGCCAAGGCTAGCGTGCCGACGCCGGTATAGCCGAACAGGTTCATGACCTCAGGGTTCGGAACCCCGTCCAGCCGCTCGCGCATCCACGACCAGACGGGGGCCATGTCGGGAAAGAAGCCGAGATGGCGAAAGGGGGTGGTCTGCGCGATGAAGCGCACGTCGTCCCAGGCGAGCGGCCAGCCGCCCCGCGGGACGGGCTGGTCGAACCGCCACTGACCGCCCCCGTCCTCGTCGGAGCCGGGGACGAACTCGCCGGCGGCCCGCCAGTCGGGGGAGGCCGGGGTCCAGAGCGCCTGCGGTTCGGGACGGACGAAGCGGTGCGGACCGTAGCGTTCGAGCTTGCGGCCGTTCCCCGAGTCCACCAGGCCGTAATCGGCCCACGGCTCGCCCACCATCGTGCCCGGCTTCATGCGCGCGCTATCGCGCGCTCGGCGATGTAAGCGCTGACGGCTTCGAAGGTGGCCGGGAGCGTAGCGTAGCGCTCCTCGCGCTGGAACAGGTCGCCCAGGCGGCCGGGCAACGTCGGACGGACGCCGGTCGCGCGCTCGACGGCGTCGCGAAACTTGGCGGGGTGGGCGGTGGCGAGCGTGATCACGGGCACGTCGAGCCCGGCGCGCTTCGCGGCGGCGAGCGCGATGCCGGTATGCGGGTCGATCACCTCGCCCCCGCACTCGCTCGCCCAGCGCATCGCCGAGGCCATGTCATGCCGGTCGACGCGGTCGCTGGCGAACAGCCCGGCCGCGCCTCGCCGCTGCCGGTCGGTCAGGCGGAGCGCGTGGCTCGCCTCGAACCCGCGCATCTGTTCGGCGGCGGCGGGGCCGTCCGCGCCGCCCAGTTCGAACAGCAGCCGCTCGAAATTGGAGGAGACCTGGATGTCCATCGACGGGGTATGCGTCCGCGTCACTTGCCCGCGCGCGTAGTCGCCGGTCGACAGCGCGCGGTGCAGGATATCGTTGACGTTGGTGGCGACGATCAGCCGCGCGACCGGCAGGCCCATCCTGGCGG
>CAXTFF010000059.1:0-10785 GCA_964243325.1 uncultured Sphingomonas sp. | reverse complement strand
CGGGTGGTCAGGCCGAGCACGACGCGGCGGCGGATTTCAGTGTCGTCGATCCGGCCGTAGCTGCCGTCGAGCAGGAGGCGCGCGGGGCCGACCGCTAGCCGCGCGTAGGCGCTGGCGGACCAGGCTTCCGAGTCGTAGCCGCCCTGGCCGGCGGCGAAGTCGCCCTTCACGTCCGAATAGCCGCCCGCGACGCCGATGCCCGCCTGGTCGGTGAGCGCGAAGTCGACGCCCAGCGTGCCGGTCACGCCGCGCTGGGTGAGGCCGATCCGTTGCGCGCCGCCGCCCTGGTCGTGATAATGGTAGCCGACACCTCCGAATACGGCGACGCCGCGTGTCCGGGCTGCCGTGCCGCGCTCCGCGCCCTCGAAGCCGTCGCGTTGCGAGCGGAACAGCGCCTGCGCGGCGTAGGCGAGGCCGGCGATCTGTTCGGGGGCCTGGACCATGGAGGCGATCGCCTGGCCCTGAATGCGCTGCGTCACGCCCGCGGGGTGGACGCTGTCGGCCAGCAGATAGGTCTCGTTGGCGTTCGGGGTGACGAGCGTGGAGCGGTTGCAGTTCAGCGAAGAGGCGACCGTGCAGGCCTGGCCGGTGACGTTGGTGATGCCGAAGGCGGCGCGGTCGGCGACGATCTCGTTGAAAAGCTTGTCGTTGTCGAAATAAAGCGCGTCGACGTTCGCGGCCGCCAGCGCGGTCGCGAAGGTCTGGTTGAAGAGGACCAGCCCGGCGTTGCCGCCCGTCTGGACCGCGAGCGTGACGATCCGCCGCGCGCCCGCGTCCTGGATGCGTCGCACCGTGCCCGCGAGCTGGGTGGCGGCGGTGGTCAGGATCGCGTCGTCGCGGCTGCCCAGCGCCTGGAACGCGAAGAAGTCGTTGCCGCCGCCCTGGATGTAGACGAGGTCGCGGGCCCCGAAGCTGTTGGCGGCCAGGAAGTTCGACACCTGGGTGGCGATGGGGATGGTGATGCCGTTCGGCGCGGTCACGCGCGCGCCGCCGATCGCGTAGTTGGTGCCGCCGCGACCATAGACGGGCTGGAGGTCGATCCCGAGTCGCTGCGCGAACACTTCCGGCGCGACGGGATCGGGGTTGGTCGTGAAGCTGCCCGCGTCGCGCGGGATGCGCGGGTCGAGGGGGAGATAGTAGCCGCCGTCGGCCAGGCTGTCGCCGAATACGACGACCCGGGTGACGGGGGCGTTCGACGCTTGCGCGGACGCGCTGGTCTGGGCGAGCGCGGGGGCGGCGAGCGTCGTCGCGGCGGCGGCGGCGAGGGTGGCGATCCGGCGCATGCATTCTCTCCCAGGCGGCCGATCGCGTGTTCTCCCGCGATTCGGCATATGACGGTTCGGTGACTAGGCGCTTCGATCGGCGGCGGAAAGGGGGACGGCGAGCACCGGCTCGTAGGTCGCGCCCGCCTGGCCGAGGTGACTGCGGTAGAGGATCAGGCGGTCAAGCGTGAAGGGTCCGCTGGAGAGCGTCGCGTGGCGCTGGAGCCACCGCGTCACCTCCGGGCCGCCCACGGCCACGCGGCGGGGCAGGCGGGCGACGGTGATGTGCGGGGTGAAGGCGCGGCGTTCCGGGAGTAACCCGGCGCGGAGGCACAGCCGGTCGACCTTGCGGTGGAGCGTCGCGAGCGGGTCGCGCGGGTGCAGGCCCGCCCACAGCTGGCCCGACCGGCCGCGGCCGCCGAACGCCCCGACCCCGGCCAGACGGACGGTCGGGGCGGGGGCCTGGAGTCGGTCGAGCGCGGCGGCGAGGTCCTCGGCTCGCGCGCGTTCGACCTCGCCGATGAAGCGGAGCGTCAGGTGGAGCTGCTCCTCGTCCTGCCAGCGCGCGTCGTCGATGTCGGTCTCCAGGTCGAGGAGCGCGTCGCGGATCGGGGGCGGCGGGCGGAGGGCGACGAAGAGGCGGATCATCGGGCGCGCTTTAGCGTTATGGCGGGACGGATGCGTATCGGTTTCGCTTGTATCGGACCGCTTCGCGCACGATATTCGCGTCATGCCGGTCGCCTTCCAGACCGGCGCAAAGGAGCTGGTTTCCACCATGGCCAATTGGTCCGACCCCCGGCCCGCCGCCTCCGCCTTCGGCGGGGTGCGTTCAGGCGTCCGCACGGACGCGTACGACGCGGGTCTTCGCCGCTACATGCTGTCCGTCTACAACTACATGGCCTCGGGCGTGCTGCTCACGGGCATCGTCGCGCTGCTGTTCGCGCAGAGCGGGATGGCCGCGCAGGTGTTCCTGTCGCCGGGGCCGCTCAAGTACGTCATCATGTTCGCGCCGTTGGCGTTCATCCTGGTGTTGAGCTTCGGCATCAACCGCCTGTCGACGGCGGCGACGCAGGCGACGTTCTGGGCGTTCGCGGCGATCATGGGGCTGTCCATGTCGACGATCTTCCTCCGTTATACCGGCGGATCGATCGCGATCACCTTTTTCGCGACCGCGACGGCGTTCCTGGCGCTGAGCCTCTACGGTTACACGACCAAGCGCGACCTGTCGGCGTTCGGCACGTTCCTGATCATGGGCGTGGTCGGGTTGCTGGTCGCGTCGCTGCTCAACATCTGGCTGCAGTCGTCGGGCTTCAGCCTGGTGATCAGCGCGGTCGGCGTGCTGCTGTTCGCGGGGCTGACCGCCTACGACACGCAGCGGATCAAGGGCATGTACGACCAGGTCGCGGGCACCGACATAA
The DNA here is from genome assembly GCA_964243325.1 of uncultured Sphingomonas sp. Lineage (GTDB taxonomy): Bacteria > Pseudomonadota > Alphaproteobacteria > Sphingomonadales > Sphingomonadaceae > Sphingomonas. Next base: position 8,105 of record CAXTFF010000059.1, on the reverse strand, counting down.
TGGGCAAGGTGGTCATCATGGGCGCGCTGTCGCTGTATCTGGACTTCGTGAACATGTTCCAGTTCCTGCTCTCCTTCATGGGCGGCCGCGACTGATCCTTGGCCGAGCCGAGGTGACGGGACAGGCCCGGCGGGGAAACTCGCCGGGCCTGTCCGTATGGGGAACGGGGGTGCCCGCCCCTCGTTCTATCCCCGAGCGAACAACAGGAGCGCGACCATGGGCGAGAACACCACGCGAGGCATGGACAAGGCGCTGGACGCCATGTCGGTCGCGCCTGCGCAAGCGTCGAACAACGCCGAGCGCGATCCGCGGCAGGACGCCGGGCAGGACCAGTCGATCGAGGCGCGGTTGCGCAAGGACCCCGAGTCGGTCGAGGCGCGGCTCGATGCCGGGCTCGACGAGACGATGGACGGATCCGATCCGGTGTCGATCATCCAACCGGGCAAGTCCGCCAGCGAGCCCGCGCCGTCGTCGGGCTTCGATCCCGAAGCCGAGAGGCGGCTGCGCGACGGGCGGTAGCCCGGACGGCCGTTTTGTTGCGTAAATAGCGCAAGCGGCGACTCATCGACCAACCCCGCATCGGCTCGTCGCAACGGTTGTTGCGGCGAGCCCGTCTTCCGTGATCTTTCTTCGCGTGGGGGCGACCTTATTAATGCTGGCGTTAACCATTTCAGCCTAGGGTCGTTCGTGGGTGTTTCGGGTGGGGTGAAGACCATGACTGGCAAGACCAAGGCGGCCGAGGGCGCGATGACGCTGGCCGAGATGAAGGAATTCGCAGGCTTCTCGGCGGCGACGCAGCGTTATGTCAGGCGCTCGCTCGATATCGGGCTCGACCGCGACGACGCCATGAAGCGCTGGGGGCGCGACCTGGTCGAGGCGGCGAGCATCCGGGCGCAGGCGCGCGTGTACGAGAGCCTGCCCGAGATCCGCGAGATGGTGCCCGAGGCGAGCGGGCTGGACGCGGTGGAGCCGTTCCTGGGGCCGATCGTGAGGCTGGCCGCGTTCGATCTGGGGCAGGGGCGGATCACGAGCTTTTCCGCGTTCCGGTTCCTGTATGAGCGGTTGGTCGGGGCCGAGGTGCGGCCGTGGCTGCCATCGGCCTTCTGCTCGGCGGCGGCGCTGCCGCACCTGCATCCCGAACTGCGGCGCAAGCTGCTCCAGTCGATCAGCGAAGCGGCGGCGACCGCGAGCGGCTGGTCGAACCGGCAGCCGGCGTTCTTTCCCTATTGGGTCGAGAAAGTCGACCTGTCTGCGCCCATGGCGCACTGATCCATCAGCGGCAGGCGCGCCAGCCCGTCGCGCCGCGTTCCGCCTGATCGAGGTGGAGGTGGTCGCGGTGGGCGGCGTTGTAGTCGGGGGACAGGGTGGTCGCGAACAGGTCGCACGCCCCGTCGCGGACCGCGCGCAGGAACTCAGCCTCTTCGTCGTCACCGGTCCAGTCGCGAACGACGCTGATCCGGCGGCCGTCGGCCAGGCGGAAGCCGGCGACGTCGACCGCGTCGGCGGTCGCGTGCTCGCTCCAGGCGCCCGCGTCGCGGCCGTACAGGCGGCGGCAGCTGTAGCTTCCGAAATGATCCACGCTCGTCACGCGCGCGCCGAGCAGCCGTTCGGCGGCGGGCTGGACGACGTTCCACTCCCATGCCGCGAGCGTCGCCGCGACCGCGCAGGAGGTGCCCAGGCCGGGCGGGGCGTAGCGGATCGAGCGGGAGCCGCCGGGACCGAACCGGACGCCGTCGGTGTAGCCGCACCGCGGGCCGCCGCGCGGAGGCAGCGCGGCGTAGGTCACGCCCGCGCGGTCCAGCAGCGCGCGGCAGGCGGGCGTGTCGCCGGTCAGCGCGGTGAGCTTGCGGCCCGTGAACATGCCGACCGGTTGGCCGAGATCGAGCGGCGTCCAGGGCAGGTCCTGCGGGCGGCCGCGCGCGAAAGCGTAGAGGAGGAGCGCCGCGGTCGCGATCAGGAGGAGGGTGACGAGCCCGCCCAAGATGCGGCGGACGGCGCGCATCAGCCGCGCAGCGCCCCGGTCATCGGCTCGGAGGTGATCGGATAGCCGAGATCGTCCGGGATGCAGAGATGATCCACGCCGCCTCGCGACTCGACGAAGGGGGTCACCGGGCGGATCGGGTGCGCGTGGGCGTCGGCGACCGCCTCGTCGAAGGTCGCGAAACGCGCGAGCCGTTCGAGGTTGCGGCGGGTGGGATAGATGATCGCGGCCCGGCCCGCGTCGGCCTCGTCGAGCAGGCCCTGCGCGGTGGTCCAGGTGAGGCGGACGTTCTCGGTCTCGTCGACGGTCGCTTCGCCCTCGGGCGCTCGGGCCAGGAAGAAGAGCGTGTCGAAGATGCGCATGTGCTGGTGGGCGGGGAGCCAGCGGGCGAACGGGGTGAGCTGCGCCAGGTCCAGGGCGAGGCCGGCTTCGTGGAGCGCGCGGCCGAAGGGAGCGCCGTCATGGAGCTTGCGGCGCAGGTCGGCCAGGGTGACGGGGGACGGTGTCGGCGTGAGGCCGACCGCGAGGCCGGCCTCCTCCACCGTTTCGCGGATCGCGGCGATGCGGGCGGAGGCGTCGGAGTGGCCGGGGTGGAACTCGGCGAGTGCGTCGTCCTCCGGGTCGATGCGGCCGCCGGGGAAGACCATCGCGCCGCCCGCGAAGGCCATCGCCTTGGCGCGTTCGACCATCAGGAGCTCGGGCGGGCCGGACGCGTCGCGGAAGATGACGAGGGTGGCGGCGGGGATCGGTTGCTGGGAGGCGGGCATCGCCGTCGATGTATAGCCTGGGCCGGAGCGCGCTAGGGTATCGCTCGTGGGCAGCGCCAGCAAAGCCGCGTCGTCGGACAAGGCGGGCCTCGCCGGCCGCGCTTGACGCTGGTGCGAGCGGCTAGCTGCTCGTGCCGCGTCCGCGCGGTGGTGGAGCCGAAGGGAATCGAACCCTTGACCTCTGCAGTGCGATTGCAGCGCTCTCCCATCTGAGCTACGGCCCCGCGCGGAAACGGCGCTCTAGCGAGCATCCACGGCCGATGCAACATGCCTCCGCAGAGGCGACCCACCCGATCGTCAGACCGCGCCCGAGAAGGTGTCGCATGCCGCCGGATCGCCGCGGTCCAACCCCGTCCGCAGCCAGCGTTCGCGCTGCGCCGAGGTGCCGTGGGTGAAGCTGTCGGGCACCACGCGGCCTTGCGACTTCCGCTGGAGCGCGTCGTCGCCGATCGCCTGGGCGGCGCGCATGCCCTCCTCGATGTCGCCCGCCTCCAGCCGGTCGCGGTTGCGCGCGGCCCAGACGCCCGCATAGCAATCGGCCTGCAGCTCGAGGCGGACGGAGAGCAGGTTGCCCTCCGTCTCGCTCGCGCGCGCCTGCGATTTGCGGACCTGGTCGGACGTGCCGAGCAGGCTCTGGATGTGATGCCCCATCTCGTGCGCGACGACGTAGTACTGCGCGAAGTCGCCCGCCGCGCCGAAGCGGCCGGCCAGCTCGCCAAAGAAGCCGGTGTCGATATAGATGCCCTGGTCGGGAGGGCAGTAGAACGGGCCCATGGCCGCCTGCGCCGCCCCGCAGCCGGATTGGCCGCTGCCCTGGAAGAAGACGAGCTTGGCGGGCTGGAACCGCTGGCCGCCTTGCGCGAACAACGCCTCCCAGGTGTTTTCGGTGGAGGAGAAGGCGTTGCAGGTCGCGCGGCTTTCGGGCGTCAGGGTGCAGGCGGCAGACGCGCCGCCCTCGCCCACCGCGGCCGGCTGGCCGACGCGAGCGGCGGGAGCCGCGACCTGCGAGCCGCCGCCGAACATGCTCCCGAGCCCGCCCAGCCCGCCGCCGAACACGGCCATCAGGATCACCACGGCGACGATGCCGCCGATGCCGAAGCGGCTGCCGATCATGGGCAGGAGCGCGAACAGCAGTCCGCCGCCACCGCCACCGCCGCCGCCACCGAAGCCGAGTCCGCCGCCGCCGCCCCGGCCGCGCTGGTCCTCGACGTTGATGTCGCGATCGAAATCGTCGAGCCGCATGCACTTGCTCCCTCGTTACCGGCGCGTAAGGAATGATCGGCGGTGCGGTAGGTTGCGCGCCCCTCAATCAGGATGCGCCATGTTTCTCAAGGGCAGGACCGCGATCGTCACCGGATCGACCTCGGGCATCGGGCTCGCCTACGCCCGCGCCTTTGCGGCCGAGGGCGCGACGGTGGTCATCAACGGCTTCGGCGACGCGGACGCCATCGAGGCGACGAGGGCCGGATTGGCGGCGGCGAGCGGGGCGGAGGCGTTCCACGACCCGGCCGATATGACGCTTGGGCACGAGGTCGCGGCGATGGTCGAGCAGGCGGCGCTACGGACGGGAAGCGTCGACATCCTCGTCAACAACGCGGGCATCCAGCACGTCGCGCCGATCGACGCGTTCCCGCCGGACAAGTGGGACGCGATCATCGCGATCTGCCTGTCGTCGGCGTTCCACGCGATGCGCGCGGCGGTGCCGCACATGAGAAGGGCCGGATGGGGGCGCATCATCTCGACCGCGTCGGCGCATTCGCTGGTCGCGAGCCTCAACAAGGGAGCGTATGTCGCGGCCAAGCACGGGCTGGTCGGGCTGACCAAGACGGTGGCGCTGGAGACGGCGACGAGCGGCGTGACGGTCAACTGCATCTCGCCGGGGTATGTCTGGACGCCGCTGGTCGAGAACCAGATTCCAGACACGATGGCGGCGCGCGGGCTGACGCGCGAGCAGGTGTTGCGGGACGTGCTGCTCGCCGCGCAGCCGACCAAGGCCTTCGTGACGCCCGAGCAGGTCGCGGCGCTGGCGCTGTTCCTGTGCCGGGAGGAGGCCAAGTCGATCACGGGGGCGAACCTGTCGATCGACGGCGGGTGGACCGCCGCATGAGAACGGGGGGCGTGAGGGCGGCGCTGATCCTGGCGGCGGCCTGCGCGCCGGCGCCGGCGCCCGGGGCGGCGCGGGAGCGCGAGCGGGGATGGCGCGAGGTGGCGACGCCGGACGACCGGCGGCGGTTGCGCGGGTGGCGGACGGCGTGGCTGGCGGCGTTGGCCGCGGCGCGGGCGGGCGGCGGCGCGGCGGCGATCGCGGCGGACCCGGCCTTGTTCGATCCCGACCGGGCGCTCAGGGACGCGACGCCGCCGCCGGGACCCTATCGCTGCCGCACGTTCAGGCTGGGATCGCAAGGGACGGGCGCGCCGCGCTTCGTCGCGGGTGGCCGGGCGGGATGCCGGGTATGGCCGGACGGCCGGTTCAGCAGGCTGGAAGGACCGCAGCGGCCGGTGGGGGCGATCCACCCCGACACGACCGCGCGCGCGGTGTTCCTGGGCACGGCCATGCTGGGCGAGGAGCGCAAGCCGATCCGGTACGGGCGCGACCGGGAGCGCGACATGGCGGGGATCGTGGAGCGGATCGGCGCGGCGCGGTGGCGGATCGTGCTGCCTTATCCGCGGTTCGGACCGGTCCTGGAGCTGATCGAACTGGTGCCCGAGGGCAGCGTGGGCGCGACCGGCGGCGGGACGACCGCGAGCGGGGGCGCGACCGGCGGGGCGGGGAGCGGCGGCAGCGCGGCGAGGTAGTCCTTGCCGTCCCGGGCGACCACCGTGACCCGGCCCGCGTTGGCGGCGGCGAGCGCGAGCATGTAGCTGCGCGGCTTCTTCATGAGTTTGGGCTGGTCGACGCCCGCCAAGCCCAGGCGGCGCGCGGCCTCGCGGGTGAAGTGGACGCAGTTGCGGCTGTTCAGGACGTAGAGGACCTCCGGGCGGCTCCATTCATAGGCCAGCGAGACCATGTCGCGGTACTGCGCGTCGGTGAGCGTCAGCGAGAACTGGGCGTCGCTGCGGCGCATGTAGCCGGGCGTGGTCAGGTCGATGCGGGCGGGAACGGGGCCGAACAGGGCGGCGGGGCTGACGGTGCGCAGCGTATAGCCGTAGCTGACGTCGACGGGCGGGCCGCCCGCGTCGGGGACGCCGCGCAGGGAGATGAAGGCGTGGGGGAAGTCGTCGCCGAGCTCGTGCGACCAGAAGGTGACGGTCACGGCGGCGCGGGCGGGGTGGGCCGCGGCCAGGGAGAGGAGGAGGGCGGTGAGGGTCTGGAAAAGGGGGCGCATGGTCACTCGTCCGGTTCGGCCTGGCCTTGGCCGATCCGGGGGGTCGAGGGCAATCCCGTATGCGGGCGGGGCGTACAAGATTTGCCGGCTTGTCACGGGAAGCTGACGAAGCGACGCTATGCGGGCGTGATCGGGGCGCATGGGCGGTGTATGCGTGTGAAGGCTTTACACGGGCGGTCCGCGCCGGCAGGGTCCGGCCCTCGCCCTGGCGCTTCGCGCCGACGTCGGGTCGGTCATGCCCCCCGGCGCGACCTGAACGGCGCGGGGCGCCGTTTACCCGACGTTCTCCCAGGGGGTACGGGGTCGGACTTGGAGGGAGTGGGTCATGGCCGAGCGCAAGATCTTCGCGGGGCACGCGGTCAGGCGGGTGCGGCGGGAGGCGGGGATCAGCCAGGCGGCGTTCGCGGAGCTGATCGGCATATCGGCCAGCTACCAGAACCTGATCGAGCGCAACCAGCGGCCGGTGACGGCCGGCGTGCTGATGAAGCTGGCCGAGCGGTTCGATTTCGATCCGCGCGCGCTGTCCGCGGCGGAGCCGGGCGGCGGGGCCGAGGCGATGCGGCGGCGGCTGGCCGATCCGTTGTTCGCCGACCTGGGGCTGGACCGGACGGAGGTGGCCGAGTGGCTGGCGGCCGCGCCGGGCGGGGCGGAGGCCTTCGCGCGGGTTTTCGACCGTGCGGGCGGCGGTGCCGCGCCGGTCGCCGCCGACGACCCGGTGGCGGCCGTCCGGCGCGAGATCGGGCGGTGGCGCAACCATTATGCCGACCTGGACGAGCGCGCGGAGGCGCTGGCGGACGAGCTGCGGCTGCGGTCGGGCGACCTGTACGGCGCGGTGTCCGAGCGGTTGCGCGTCAAGCACGGCCTGACGATCCGCGTGCTGCCGGTCGACGTGCTGCCCGACATGCTCCGGCGGCTGGACCTCCATGCGCGGCAGCTGCAGCTGAGCGAGCTGCTCGACCCGGCGTCGCGCACTTTCGCGGCCGCGTACCAGCTGGCGCTGAGCGAGGCGCGGGGCGAGGTCGACGCGCTGGTCAAGGGTGCGGAGATGACGGACCGGACGGCCGAGCGGCTGTATCGGCGGCATCTGCTGAGCTATTTCGCGGCGGCGCTGATGATGCCGTACGCCCGGTTCCTGCGCGCGTGCGAGGCGACGGGGTACGACCTGGAGCTGCTGCAGCGGCGGTTCGGGGCGGGGTTCGAGCAGGTCGCGCACCGGCTGGTGACCATGCAGCGCGTGGGCGCGCGGGGGCTGCCGTTCTTCATGATCCGGGTCGACCGGGCGGGACAGCCGTCCAAGCGCTATGGCGGGGCGAGCGGCGCGGCCCTGGTCGAGGCGGAGGGGCGGTGCCCCCTATGGCGGCTGCATCACGCGTTCGACCGGCCGGGCACGCTGGCGGTGCAGTTGGTCGAGCTGGAAGAGGGCGAGCGCTGGCTGACGCTGTCGCGCACGGTGACGCCGCAGGGGCGGCGTTACGGCGGGGTGGCGGCGGAGTTCGCGGTCGGGCTGGGGGTGGAGGCGGGGTCGGCGGGGGTGCTGGCCGCGGCGCGGGGCGTCGATCTGGGCGGCGACGCGACGCCGATCGGGCTGGGATGCCGGGCCTGCCTGCGCCCCGACTGCCCGCAGCGGTCGACCGCGCCGGCGGGCCGCGCGCTGGTGATCGACGAGCGCGAGCGGCGGGCGAGCGCGCTGACCTTCGTCGCCGATTGACGATCCTTACGCGATCCTAACGGGTCGGCGCGGCTTTCGCTCTCGAAGGCGCGGGGCGTCCGGGTCCACGTTCCCCTTCGCGATGGACGAGGAGCGTGTGGGCATGGCCGTGCGGGTGGAAGCGTCGGAGCGGGTCGGGGCGGATGGTCCGGGCGGCGCCGGGCGGGTGATCGAGCGGGTGCTCGCGCGCCTGCGCGACGAGGGCCGCCGGTCGGTCCGGATCGTGGACGTGGAGTGCGGCACGGGCAGCCGGCTGGCCGGCGTCGTCCGGCTGGCGCGCGCGATGGGCTTCACCGCGGTCGGGGCGCGGGGCTGCGCCTGCT
>CAXTFF010000058.1:9475-10802 GCA_964243325.1 uncultured Sphingomonas sp. | reverse complement strand
CGGTGATCCGCGACATCCTGCACCGGCTGGAGGACCGCTGCCCGACGCACGTCGTGGTCTGGCCGGTCAAGGTGCAGGGGGAAGGGTCGGCGGCCGAGATCGCGGCGGCCGTCACGGGGTTCGACGCGCTGCCGGGCGGCGGGCCGGTGCCGCGCCCCGACCTCCTCGTCGTCGCGCGCGGCGGCGGGTCGGTCGAGGATCTGTGGTCGTTCAACGAGGAGGTCGTCGTCCGCGCGGTCGCGGAGTGCCGCATCCCCGTCATCTCGGCGGTCGGGCACGAGACCGACACGACGCTGTGCGACCACGCCGCCGACCTGCGCGCGCCCACCCCGACCGCGGCCGCCGAGATCGCGGTGCCCGTGCTCGCCGACCTGCGCCTGACCGTCGCGGGCCACGGCGCGCGGACGGAGCGGTGCGCCCGGCGGTACGTCGAGCGCGGGCGCGAGCGGCTGGAGGCCCTGACGCGCGTCATGCCCAGGCGCGACGCGCTGCTCGGGGTCCAGCGCCAGCGCGCGGACGACCTTGGCGGGCGGCTCGACTGGGGGTTGGAGCGGCGCGCGGCGCTCGCGCGCGGCCTCCTCGACCGGGCGGGCGGCGCGCTGCGCCCCGCGGTGCTGGAGCGCGGGCTCGACGGCGCGCGCGCGCGGCTGGACGCGACCTGGCGGCTGGTCGGCTCGCTCAACCCCCACCGGGTGCTCGAGCGCGGCTACGCCCGCGTGACCGGGCGCGGCGGCGAGACGCTGACGGACGCGGGCGCGGCGCGGGCGGCGGGCGCGGTGACGCTCCATTTCCGCGACGGCGCCCTCGACGCGCAGATCGGCGGGCGGCTTGAGCGCGCGGGCGGTCGGGCCTATCCTCCGCCCAAGCCCGAACAGCCGTCGCTGCTCTGATCGTACGGACCGCCATCCCATGCTGATGTCCAATACCGACCGCCCCGCCAGGCTCCACTACATGGCCAACGGCTTCCGGGTGCTGGCGCCCGGCGACCACGTGCTGTGCGCGGTGTCGGGCGCGCGGATCGGGTTGAACGACCTGCGCTATTGGAGCGTCGCGGGGCAGCGCGCCTTTGCGACCGCCGCGCTCGCCAGCGAGGCGCTGCGGCCGAAGTGAACGGGGCCGCGATGAGGCCGCTGTTCGCGCTGGCGCTCGCCGCGCCGGCGGTCGCGCAGGCGCCGGCGGAAGGGTTCCGGTTCGCCGGGCTTCCGGTCCAGGGCGGCCTGCTGATCGGGCGGGCGCCCGCCGGATCGGTCGCGGTCGAGCTGCGCGTCCCCGGCGCGGCGGCCGTGCCGGTGGCCGGCTCCGGCGAGAGTGCCGCCGAGACCTGGCG
>CAXTFF010000058.1:6939-9465 GCA_964243325.1 uncultured Sphingomonas sp. | reverse complement strand
GGTCGGGTTCGCCCGGGACGCGGGCCCCGCCGCCGAGCTGGTCGCGACGTCGGCGGACGGGCGCGAGGTGCGCCGGGCGCTGACCGTCGCGCCGCGGGCATGGCGGATCGAGCGGATCGACGCGCCCGCGCGCGCGGGCCGCACCACCGCCGAATTCGACGCGGTGCGCCCGGCCGAGCTCGACCGCATCGCCGCCGCCCGCGCGCTCGACACGGGCGCGACCGGCTGGCGCGGGCGGGTGCGCTGGCCCGCGACCGGGCGGCTGTCGGGGCTGTTCGGGTCGCAGCGCGTCTACCGGGGCGTGCCCGAATCCTTCCATTCGGGCGCGGACATCGCGCTCCCGACCGGCGCGCCCGTCCTCGCGCCCGCGGACGGCGTGGTGGTGCTCGCCGCCGATCCGGCGCGGCCGTTCACGCTGGAGGGGAACCTGCTGATCGTCGATCACGGCGGCGGGTTGTCGAGCGCGTTCCTGCACCTGTCGCGCATCGACGTGGGGCCAGGCGACCGGGTGGCGGCGGGCCAGCGGATCGGCGCGGTCGGCGCGACCGGCCGCGCGACGGGGCCGCACCTGCACTGGGGCCTGCGCTGGCGCGGGGCGCGGCTCGACCCGCTGCTGGTCGCGGGGCCGCCGCCGGCGTTCTAGCGGAGCCGCTTGACCAGAAAGCTGCGCCCCTTGTTGATCGACGCGCGAAAGCCGCCCAGCGCGGCGTTCTTCAGCGTGATCGGCGCGCTCGCCTTGGGCGGGAAGGACGGCGTGTCGACGGTCTGCCACACCGATCCGTCGGCCAGCTCCAGGTTCCACCGGCCGTACGCCGCCGCGGGCCTGGCGGCGCGGATGGTGGTGTCGAGCTGCGTCACCTGCGTCGCCCGGTCCGCCTCGCCGCCGCCGAACACCTCGCTCGTCGGATTGGCGAGGCCGAAGCCGCGGCGCTTGCGCTCGACCACCTGGCGGCGGTCCAGGACCAGCAGGTCGCCGCTGGTGCGCGCGACGGCGATGCGCGCGGCCAGCCGGTCGAAGCAGGCCAGGCGGTCGGCGTCGGCCGCGATCCCGCGGCATTCGGTCAGCCGGTCGACGGTGCGCGACACGTCCGCCCCGTCCTGCGCGGCGACGGGGGCGAGAAGGGCGAGGACGAGCGTGAGCATCGGGGTTCCTGGGGCTTGACGGCGACCGGATCGGTTTAGCGCGGCGGCGTCCGGGTCCGTGTATCGAAATTGCAACACTGGTCATCAAAACGCTCGTTTCCCCCCGCGGCGGAACCGAACGGCGTTGCGGTGCGGCATGGGTTCCATCTAGATCGTCGGGAGAGACCGAGACCAACCGGTCCAAGGATTGCAACGCGGCGATGCGCCGCCACCAAGGGGTTCGACCATGATGAACGCTCGCGCACGCCTGCTGGCGTCGACGCTGCTGGTGGGGGCCGCGGCCCTCGCCGTGCCCGCCCAGGCGCAGATCCTGCCGCAGGACGGCGCGGTCGAGAACCCGTCCGCCTCGCAGACGCCGCAGACCGCGGCCGACGACGACCAGGTCGTCGAGGGCGGCGAGGTCGTCGTCACCGGATCGCTGATCCAGAATCCGAACCTGGTCGCCGCCAACCCGGTCACCGTCGTGTCCGAGCAGGAGATCGAGCTCCGCCAGTCGAACACCGCCGAAGCGCTGCTTCGCGAGCTGCCGGGCGTGGTCCCGTCGATCGGCTCGGCCGTCAACAACGGCAACGGCGGCGCGTCGTTCGTCAACCTCCGCGGCCTGGGGTCGAACCGCAACCTGGTGTTGCTGGACGGCGTCCGCATCGTTCCCGCCGAGCTGCAGGGCCGCGTCGACCTGAACAACATCCCGCTGGCGCTGATCCAGCGCACGGACGTGCTGACGGGCGGCGCGTCGACCACCTACGGCGCGGACGCGGTCACGGGCGTGGTCAATTTCATCACCCGCAACGACTTTTCGGGCATCGACCTGAACGTGTCGGAGCAGATCACCGAGCGCGGCGACGGCAACGTGTTCCGCCTGGACGCGACGATCGGCGCCAACCTGGAGGACGGCCGCGGCAACGTCGTGCTGTCGATCGGCTATCAGGAGGCGGACCCCGTCAGCCAGGGCGACCGCGACGTGTCGGTGTTCCAGGTCGACTCGTTCAGCGGTCTCGTGGGTGGTTCGGGCACGTCCGCGCCGTCGCGCTTCAGCGGCGTCAACACGACCGGCACCAACGGCACCGCCGCCAACCAGGGCACCCGTCAGGTCACCGCGGACGGAACCGCGTTCCGCACCACGGCGGCCTTCGATCCGTTCAACTTCAACCCATACAACATCTTCCAGACGCCGTTCGAGCGGTTCAACATCTATGGTGCCGCGAATTACGAGGTGTCGGACGCGGTCGAAGTGTATACCCGCGGCCTGTTCTCCAAGCAGACCGTGTCGACGATCATCGCGCCGTCCGGCGCGTTCGCCATCGGCGTCAATGTCAGCCTCAACAACCCGTTCCTGACCACCGCGCAACGCAACGCGTTCTGCAACTTCGACGTGAACCCGAC
>CAXTFF010000058.1:1540-6839 GCA_964243325.1 uncultured Sphingomonas sp. | reverse complement strand
TGTCGCGTCGCGCCGTCGAGTTCGGTCCGCGCATCTCCGACTACACCACCACCGTCTTCGATTACCGGCTGGGTCTGCGCGGCCCGGTCGTCGGAAACATCAACTACGACGTGTTCGGGTCCTATGGGGAAAGCGAGAACCTTCAGAACATCCAGGGATATTACCTGAACTCGCGCGTCCGCCAGTCGCTGCTCGTCAACGGCAACACGCCTGCGACCGTGACCTGCCAGGACCCGTCCAGCGGCTGCGTTCCCAGCAACTTCTTCGGCCCGACGGGATCGATCACCGCCGACCAGAGCACGTTCCTGACCGCCAACAGCCAGGTGCGGACATTCGTTTCCCTCGCCCAGGCGCGCGGCACCATCTCCGGCGATTTCGGGGCGACCAGCCCGTTCGCGACGGAGGCGGTCAGCTTCGCGGTCGGCGGCGAGTTCCGCCGCTACCGCGCGTCGCAGGTATCCGACCTCCTCTCCCAGGGCGGCGACCTGGGCGGCGCGGGCGGCGCCGCGCCGAACATCGACGGCGGATTCGAGGTCTACGAGGGGGTGGGCGAGCTCATCATCCCGCTGATCGCCGACCGACCCTTCTTCAAGACGCTTCAGGTCCAGGGCGGGGTGCGGTATTCCGAGTACAAGATCCTGACCGACGACCCGCGCAAGTTCAGCACCACCACCTACTCGGGCGGCGGCAGCTGGGAGCCGGTGGACGGGATCAAGCTGCGCGGGACCTATGCCCGCGCGGTGCGCGCGCCCAACATCGCCGAGTTGTTCAATCCGGTGAACACCACGCTGACCAACCTGTCCGACGATCCCTGCGCCAACCTGCGCGACGATGGTACGCCCATTCCGGGCCGTGCCGTTCCGACGGGAACGTTGCGCGCCGTCTGTATCGCCCAGGGTGCGTCGGCCGGTCAGATCGGTGCCATCCAGGTTCCGACATCGGGGCAGGGCAACTCCACCGGCGGCGGTAACCTCGCCCTTGGCGCGGAGAAGTCCGATTCCTATACGATCGGCGGCGTGTTCACTCCGGATTTCATCCCGGGATTTTCGGCATCGGTCGATTATTACAACATCAAGGTGAAGGGGGCGATCACTTCGCCCACGCCGGACGATGCGATCCGGTTCTGCTTCGGTGACAATCCGCTCGCTCCGCCGGCGGGCGCTGAAACCAACCCGAACTGCACCGCGATCCGGCGCGATCCGTTGACCGGGTCGCTTTCAGGGGACCCGTCGACGACACCCGGCCTGCCGCTCACGCTGTCCAATCTTGGTCGTTTGGCGACCGACGGCATCGACGTGGTGCTCAACTACACGCGCGACATCGGGCCGGCGAAGGTCGGGTTGAGCTTCAACGGCAACTGGACGAACAAGAGCACCTTCCAGGCGGTTCCGGGGTCGGACAACCGCGACTGCGTCGGGCTGTATAGTTCCAACTGCGGCTCCATCCAGCCGGAGTTCAGCTGGAACCAGCGGACGACGCTCGGTTTCGGTGATGTCGACGTGTCGCTGCTCTGGCGGCATATCGACCGCGTCGATTACGAATTCGCCGGTGGTCGTACCGATGATGATCCGTTCGGCCCGACAAGCCCGAATGGCGGCGTCTTGGGTGCGGGCCTGGGTAACTTTTCCGGTCAGACCGCCGACTTCAACCGTATCAAGGCGCGTAATTACTTCGATCTGTCGGCCCGTATCGGACTTACCGAGAACTTCACGCTGATCGCGCTGGTTCAGAACCTGCTCGACAAGGATCCGCCGCTGGTGGGCAACACCATCGGCTCGACCACCTACAACAGCGGCAACACCTATCCGTCGACCTACGACGCGATCGGTCGCCGGTTCACCGTCACGGGCCGCGTCCGCTTCTAAGCGGACGGGTTCCCTCGAAAGCCGGAAAGGGGCGGGTCGCGGGACCCGCCCCTTTTGTTTCCGCGCCTCAGCTTAGGAGCGGTCGGTCGAGCTTGAGCGCCACCCCGGCCTGCTCGGCGACCGACATCGCCCAGCGTTCCACCAGGTCGATCTCCTGCCGGTGCGCGTCGGCGGCGGCCCGGTGCACCGCGTCGCGCGCCGCGGCGTCGAACGCCTGACCCGATTTGGCGTGGCGGGCGAATATCGGTCCCGCCGCGATCGCGGCCGCCGCCGCGTCGTCCAGCGCCAGCCGGTAATGCCGCGCCGCCGCCGCCAGCGCCCGCTCGGGGTTCGACAGCAGGTCCACGCTCGACAGCGTCGCGACCCGCGGGCCCAAGCGCCGCGCCAACGCCGCGAAGTCGCGGTGTTGCGCCAGCCAGCCGAGCGCCGCGACCTGCAGGTCCGAATGGCGGAACAGCTCGCCTTGCGAAAAGCCGAAAGGCTCCGCGCCGCCCGCCAGCAGCTTGGCCCACAGGTCGCGCACCCACAGGCGGCCCTCCAGCCCCTTGGACGCGACCGACGCGACGAACGTGCCGAGCGGCGCGTGGAGCAGGACCGCGCGCGCGTCCGGACGCAGCGCCAGCGCCGCGGCGCTAAGCGGATTGACGAGGTTGGACGGCTTGACCAGCACCGCCTCGCCCGCCCGCGCGGTCTGTTCCAGCAGCAGCAGCGCGTCGTCGAGCGCCCGGGCGACCGCTGCCGGCGCGCCGCCGCGACCGCGCCAGCCGATCAGGTCGTTCAGGATCACCGGCTCCTTCAGCGCCACCGCCATCCCGTCGACGGCGAGCGCGCGCGCGAGCAGCGTCGAACAGCAAAAGGCCGAGTGGAACAGGAACGCGACGGGTGCGCGGCGCGTCGCCCGCGCCACCGTGGCCGCGCGCGCCGCGGGAACCGCCCGCGCCGCGCCGGCAAGGTTCTCGTCGGTCAGGAACGTCGCCGCGCCGAGCTCGTCGCGCGTGGCGGGGATGAGGTGGAACAGGTCGCGCTCGGGATCGAAGCGGTGCGCGAACCAGCCCGGCTGCGCGATCAGCGCGGCGTTGGCGGCGAGGGCGTTGGTCATGGACCGGCCGATGGCACGGGTCGCGGGTGGTCGTCACCTCCCGGCTCGCTTCCCCCCCTTTCCGTCCATGCCGAAACGAGGCATGTTCCGACCGACGAGCTTGACGAGGGGTGATGGCGGGATGCGAACGACGATGTGGGTGGCGGCGCTGAGCGTCGGCCTGGGCGCGGCCGGGTCGGCGCGGCAGGTTCCAGCGGCCGATCCGGCCAAGCCCAAGACGATCTGCAAGCGGACGGTCGAGACGGGCTCGCTCGTGTCCAAGCGCCGCGAGTGCCGGACGCGGGCGGAGTGGGACCGGATCGCGGAGGCGGCGCGGATGGGCGGCCAGGATATCGTCGACGGCAACATGGGTCGCCCTCCGGGGCAATGAGCGACGCGGGCGTGAATGCCGGCGCCGATCCCGTCGTCCTGCGCCTGATGCGGGCGGCGGCGCAGGCGAACGGCCGGGGCGACCGCGTCGCCTACGCGGCCGCGCTGCGCGAGGTCGTGGAGCGCGCGCCCGACCATCCCGAAGCGCTCAACGCGCTCGGGATGCAGGCGCTCGCCGCCGATCCGGGGGCCGCCGAGGCGCTGTTCGCGCGCGCCGCCGCCGCCGACCCGGCGGCCGCGCCGTTGTGGATGAACCTGGCGACCGCGCGCCGGCGGCTCGGCGACGATCCGGGCGAGCGCGCGGCGTTGGAGGCTGCGCTGGCGCTCGACCAGCGCCACCTGATGGCCAACGTCCGGCTGGCCGAGCTGCATGAGCGGCTGGGCGAGCCGAACCAGGCGGCGTTCCGCTGGGGCGGGGTGGCGAGCGTCGTGGAGGCGACCGCGCCGCGCACCCCGGCGCTCGACGATCTGCTCGCCCACGCCAGGGCGCGGGTGGCCGATCGCGGCGCGCGGTTCGGGGGCGAGGTCGACGGTCGGCTGGAGGCGGCTCGGGCCGCGGTCGGGTCCGGCGCGCGGCGGCGCTTCGATGCGTGCGTGGACGCGATGCTCGGGCGCAGGCGGGTGTTCCACAACGAGCCGCACGGGCTCCACTTCCCGTTCCTTCCCGCCGACGAGTTCTTCGACCGGGCGCTGTTTCCCTGGATGGCCGGGTTGGAGGCCGCGGCCCCCGCGATCCGGCGCGAGCTGGAAGCGCTGCTGGCCGCGCCGGACGGCGGTTTTGCGCCCTATGTCGAAATGACGCCCGGCGCGCCGACGAACAAATGGTCCCCGCTCGACGGGTCGGACGCGTGGAGCGCGCGGTATCTGTGGCGGTACGGCGAGCGGCAGGCCGACGTGTGCGCCCGCTGCCCGGCCACGGCGGCGGCGCTGGCCGGGGTCCCGCTCGCCGACATGCCGGGCAAGGGACCGACCGCCTTCTTCTCCGTGCTGAAACCCGCCACCCGCCTACCCGCGCATACCGGGGTCAGCAACGTCCGCGCGATCGTCCACCTGCCGCTGATCGTGCCGCCGGGATGCGGCTTTCGCGTCGGAGGGGAAACGCGGGCGTGGACTCCGGGGCAGGCGTTCGCGTTCGACGACACGATCGAGCATGAAGCCTGGAACGGGTCGGACGCGATCCGCGCGGTGCTGATCCTGGATGTGTGGAACCCGCATCTGTCGGCGACCGAGCGCGACATGCTGCGCGAGCTGTTCCGCACTCTGGATGCGTTGGACGATGCGCCCGCCGGCATGGGCGCGGTCGCGGACTAGCCGGATCTTCCCGTCGACGACCGGAGATGGCGGGTTTGACAGTTCCTGTGGCAAATCGGCCACAAACCGGATGAATGGTGCGCCCGATCGTTTAAGTCTTTGCGAAAGATCAAGTCTCGGTTCACACAGCTGTCATGTTCCCGGCCCGCAGCAGCGGGCGGGACGTGTCAGGCGCGGTCCGTCCTGGACCGCGTCGGTAGCCATCAACGAAATCGGGTAATCCAAAGGGGGTCGCGTGAACCGGAATAAAGCATCGATTTCGCGCATGCTGCGGCGCGGCTCCGCGCTCCAGGCGCTGGCGCTGCTGGGCGCGGGCGTCGGCATGGCTGGCGCGGCAACGCCCGCCTTCGCGCAGGATTTTACCAACGTGACCGCGACCGGCCGCGTCGTCGACGCGCAGGGCGAAGGCGTCGCGGGCGCGACCGTCACCGTGACCTCCAACGCGCAAGGGTTCACCCGCACGACCACCACGGGCGACGACGGGTCGTACCGCGTGCCGGCCCTTCCGCAGGGCGGCTACACCTTCACGATCACTGCGCCCAACTTCACCGAGTTCTCCGATCCCGCGGTCCAGCTGACCCAGTCGACCGCGGGCAACGAGTTCCAGCTCGCAGCGGTCGGCGTCGCCGCGGCGGCCGGCGGGGGCGGCGAGGTC
>CAXTFF010000058.1:455-1530 GCA_964243325.1 uncultured Sphingomonas sp. | reverse complement strand
GCAACGCCAAAGACTTCCAGCTGGGCGCGGCCGCAGGCACCGCCTCGGCCGACGAGGGCGTGATCGTCGTCACCGGCCGCCGCAGCCAGGTGTCGGACTTCGACCGCACCACCACCGGCGCGGTGATCCCGATCGGCGAGCTGGCGACCCGCGTCCCCGTCGCGCGCGACCTGACGTCGGTGATCCTGCTCGCCCCGGGCACCGCGCAGGGCGACAGCGCGTTTGGCAACTTGGCCTCCGTGTCGGGATCGTCCGTGTCGGAGAACATCTTCTTCGTGAACGGCCTGAACATCACCGAATTCCGCGAGGGCCTGGGTGCCGTCGGCGTCCCGTTCGAGTTCTACAACACCATCGAGGTCAAGAACGGGTCGATCCCCGCCGAGTTCGGCCGCTTCACCGGCGGCTTCGTCAATGCCACGACCAAGTCGGGCGGCAACGACTTCCATGGCGGCTTCCTGTTCTCCTACGAGCCCGACGAGCTGCGCGAGGACTCGCCCAACACGCTGACCGCCTTCAACGCGCAGGACAAGCGCCAGCGGCTGCAGACCAACGTCTTCCTGTCGGGGCCGATCATCAAGGACCGGCTGTTCTTTTACGCGCTCGCGCAGACCAACGACAACACCAACGACGATACCTTGCTCAACTCCAGCGTGGCTACCGCCGCGATCGGCAGCACCGGCCTGCGCCGCGAGCTGGTCAGCACGCGGTCGCCCTTTTACGGCGGCAAGCTCGACGCGATCATCACCGACGGCCAGCGGCTCGAATTCACTTATTTCGATTCCAGCCAGAAGACGCAGCGCGACAACTTCGCGCTGCTGGACTCCAACGGCCTCGCCTACAACACCGTCCGCGCCGCCAACCCCAGCACGGGCGCGCCCGTCCTGGGCGCCTACCAGAACCGCGTGATCGAGCGGCTCGGCGGCGAGAACTACGTCGGCCGCTATACCGGGCAGTTCACCGATTTCCTCACGCTGTCGGCCGCGTACGGCAAGAACAAGAACCGCGACATCGTCGGCTCGGGCGACGACAGCTACCCGTTCATCACCGACACGCGCCCCGGCACGGGCGTGATCGG
>CAXTFF010000058.1:0-445 GCA_964243325.1 uncultured Sphingomonas sp. | reverse complement strand
GCATCAGCGAGTCGAGCGACGAGCGCGAGTTCTACCGCGGCGACGTCGATCTGTATTTCGACTTGCTCGGCAAGCACCACATCAAGGGCGGGTACGATCGCGAGAAGCTGACCTCGAACACGACCACCAGTTATACGGGCGACGTCGCCTACACCTACGTGCTCGCCCAATCGGGTGACACGTTCGCGCCCGCCGGCACGCAGTACGTCGCGGCGCGCACCTTCGTGAACGGCGGCATCTTCACCTCGCGCAACGAGGCGTTCTACATCCAGGACGCGTGGGCGCTGTTCGAGAACCGACTGCCCCTCAACTTGGGCGTGCGTAATGATCGGTTCGAGAACAACAACGTCACCGGCGAGACCTACTTCAAGTCGGGCGATCAGTGGGCTCCGCGCGTCAGCTTCTCGGGCGATCCGTTCGGGGACTCGCTGACCAAGGTCTACGG
>CAXTFF010000057.1:0-10826 GCA_964243325.1 uncultured Sphingomonas sp. | reverse complement strand
GCTTTCACCGCGCGCTGCTCGGCCACGGTGGCGAGCCCGGACAATCCCTCGACGCGCTTGCCGATCCGTTCGAACCGCCGGCGGAAGCTCTCGACATGCTGGCGGACCAGCACCGTCGTCGGCGCGACGACCGCCACCTGATAGCCGGCGAGCACGGCGATGGCGGCGGCGCGCAGCGCGACCTCGGTCTTGCCGTAGCCGACATCGCCGACGACGAGCCGGTCCATCGGTTTTCCCGAAGCGAGGTCGGCGCGGACGGCGGCGATCGCGCGGGCCTGGTCCGCCGTTTCGGTGAAGGCGAAGCCCGAGGCGAAGCGTTCGTACGCCGCAGCGTCGGGGACGACCGGATCGGTCGCGCGGGCATCGCGTTCGGCGGCCAGGTCGGCCAGCCCCCGCGCGGACTCGGCGATCGCCCGGTCGATCGCGCCGCGCCGTTTCTGCCAGGAGCCACCGTCGAGCGTATCGAGCGTGACCTGGTCGGCGTCCGCGCCGTAGCGCCAGACGCGGTCGGCCTCGCCCACCGGCACCAGGCGGCGCGCGTCCTTGGCGTAGCGCAGCACGATCGCATCGCCACTCTCCGCCCCGTTGTCGGCGGGAAGCATGGCGACGCCCTCGACGCGGCCGATGCCGAACTCCTCGTGGACGATCACGTCGCCGACGCGAAGCTCGCCCGTCGCCGCGGCGAGCGGATCGACGCCGGTCGCGGCATGCTCGTCGGCGCGCGCGCGGCCGCCGAGCAGGTCGCCGCCGGCGATCACGGTGACGCCGGACAGCGCGAAGCCGCGGTCGACCGGGCCGTGCAGACAGAGCGACGCGCCGACGGGGGCGGCGACGGCCTCGGCCCAGCTTGCGACGGGGCGGAGGTCGAGCTTGGTGCGCGCGGCGAGGAAGCGGACGTCGCGCGGACTGCCGGCTAGGAGCAGGCGGCCGTCCGCCACCGCCTCGCGCGCGAAGCGGTGAAAGGCGCGGGCGGGGTTGTTCTTCTCGATGAAGCGCGGGGGTGCGTCCTCCTGGGGCGCGTCCAGGTCGATCGAAGCCCGCGCGTCGATCTCCACCCGCCACTCGTCGGCACCGACCAGCAGCCTGTCCGCACGGCCGCCGCGGCGGAGCGCGTCGGTCGACAGCGCGAGGAAACGGTCGCGCCGGCGGTCCGCGTCCGGGTCGAGCGCGACCGCGGCACCCGGCAGATGCGCGAGCAGCGACACGCCGCCCGCCGCTTCGGGTTCACTGGCGCGGCCGATCTCGACCTGGGTAAGCGGGTCGCCGCCGAGCTGGGTGACGGGGTCGTAGCGCTTGATCGCGGAGACCTGGCCGTCCTCGACCTCCAGCCGCACGGGCATCGCGCTGTCGACGGGAAAGATGTCGACCACCTGGCCCCGCACCGCGACCTCGCCGGGTTCGTCGATCCGGTCGTCCTCGTGATAGCCGATGCCGATCGCGAGTTCGGCGAAGCCGTCGAGCTCCAGGTTGTCGCCGACCGCGAAGGAGGGCGGGGTCGCCTCGAAGGCCTCCGGCGCGGCGTAACGGAGCACGCTCGCCTCGGCGGTCGTGACCAGCGCGACGCGCGCGCCGTCGTCCCCGGCCAACCGCGCGCCGCGCAGGGCCGCGACGCGCGCGCCGATGTTGGCGGGCGACGCGGGCGCGTCCTCGCCGGGAAGCGCGTCGGACGAGGGCAGGTGCAGGACGCGGGCTTCGGGCGCGAAGGCGGCCAGGATCGCGGCGACGGAAGCGGCGCGGCCCTCGTCCGCGGCGATGTAGAGCAGGTCGCGGGTGGCGAGTTCGGCGGCGAGCAGGGCGGCGAGCGGAGCGGTCGCGAGGGGTTCGGGCAAGACGGTTCCTAAGCGGGTGTTGCGGTTCGTACGGGACGGGGTCAGCGGGGTTCGAGCGCGCCGATGAAGCGGTCGCGCCACCAGAACACGTCCTGGCGGCGGATGTTCTCGATCAGCGCCCGCCAGCGTCGGACGCGCTCCTCGCGCGGCATCCCCAGCGCCTGCGCGATCGCGTCGGCGACCTCGTCGGCGCTGTAGGGATTGACGAGCAGCGCTTGCCTCAGCTGCGCCGCCGCGCCCGCGAAAATCGACAGGATCAGCACGCCGGGATCGTCGGGGTCCTGCGCGGCGACGTATTCCTTGGCGACGAGGTTCATGCCGTCGCGCAAGGGGGTGACGAGCGCGACGCGGGCGGCGCGGTAGATGCCCGCGAGCTCGTCCCTGGGATAACCCTTGTTGACGTAGCGGATCGGCACCCAGTCGATGTCGGCGAACTCGCCGTTGATGCGGCCCGACAGCGCGTCGAGCTCGGCGCGGATCGCCCGGTAGGTGTCGACCTTCTCGCGGCTGGGAGGCGCGATCTGGAGCATGAGCACCAACCCTTGCAGGTCGGGATTGCGGGTCAGGAAGCGTTCGTAGCTCCCGAACCGCTCGGGCAGGCCCTTGGAATAGTCGAGCCGGTCGACGCCGACGATGATGGAGCGGCCGGTCGCGCTCATGTGCATCCGGTCGCGCGCGAAGCGGGCGGCGTCGCTCCGCGCGGCGGTCTCGAACTCCCCCGCGTCGATGCCGATGGGGGCGACGATCGCGCGGATGGTCCGGTCGCCCAGCGTCACCGCGTCGCCTTCCCCCGCGACCGCGCCGAGGTGGCGCGTGACGTGGTGGATGAACGCGTCGCGCCAATCCTGCGTGTGGAAGCCGACCACGTCGTACTCGAACAGGCTGCGCACCAGCGGTTCGTGGCTGGGAAGCGACATCAGGATCTGCGACGGCGGCCAGGGAATGTGGAGGAAGAAGCCGAGACGGTTCGTGAGTCCCAGGCGGCGCAGCTCGCGGCCGAGCGGGATCAGGTGGTAGTCGTGGATCCAGACGAGGTCGCCATCGCCGATCAGCGGGCGGACCGTGGTGGCGAAACGCTCGTTGACGCGCAGGTAACCGCCCTCGAAATCGCGTTCGAACCGGGTCAGGTCGATGCGGTCGTGGAACAGCGGCCACAGGCTGCGGTTGGCGTAACCGTTATAGTACTCGTCCACGTCCTGCGGTTCGAGATCGACGGTGGCGGTCGCGACGCCGTCCGCCTGCTCCAGGTCGATCGCGCCGGTGAAGGTCTCGACCGTCTCGCCCGACCAGCCGAACCAGACGCCCCCCTTCTCGCGCAGCGCCGCCAGAAGCGCGACCGCGAGCCCGCCCTGGTTGCCCGCGCTCGCCGCCTTGGGGGACTGGACGCGGTTGGAGATGACGACGAGGCGGCTCACCGCGCCGCGCTCCAGGGCTTGGACAGCAGCACGGCGCAATTGATCAGGCCGACGAGCGAGTAGGTCTGGGGATAGTTGCCCCACAGCTCGCCGGTCGCGGGGTCGATATCCTCCGACAGCAGCCCGGCGGGGGTGCGCCTGGCGATCATCTCCTCGAACAGCGCGCGGGCGTCGGCGACGCGGCCGGTCGCGTGGAGCGCCTCGATCAGCCAGAAGGTGCAGACGTTGAAGGCGGTTTCCGGCAGGCCGAAATCGTCCGGGACCGCGTAGCGGAGCATGTGGCTGCCGCGGCGGAGGCCCTGCTCGACGGCGTCCAGCGTCGAGCGGAAGCGGGGGTCGTCCGGCGCCAGGAAGCGCAGGTCGAGCAGCTGGATCAGGCTGGCATCGAGGTCGTCGCCCTCGAAGGTCGCGGAGATGCGCCCCGTGTCCTCGCGCCAAGCGGCCGTCTCGATGCGCGCGCGCATGATGTCGGCGCGGTCGGCCCAAAAGCCGCGACGTTCCTCCATGCCGAGCGCCGCCGCCGCCCCCGCCAGCCGGTCACAGGCGGCCCAGCACATGGCGGCGGAGTAGGTGTGGACCGCCGACTTGGTGCGCAGCTCCCACAGCCCGGCGTCGGGCTGGTCGTACACCGCCCAGGCGCGTTCGCCCACGCGCTCGAGCGAGCGGAAGTCCTCGGGGCCGGACATGCGCAGCAGGCGGCGGTCGTGAAAGGCCTGGATGCCGGACAGCACGATCTGGCCGTAGGCGTCGTGCTGGATCTGGTGATAGGCGGCGTTGCCGACGCGGACGGGGCCCATGTCGCGGTAGCCGGGGAGGCCGGCAGCCTCGCGCTCCTCGATCCGCGTCTCGCCGCCGACGCCGTAGAGCGGCTGGACGTGCCCGCCGCGCGAGCCGTCGACGATGTTGCGGAGATATTCGAGATAGCCCTCCAGCACGTCGAGCGCCCCCAGGCGGTTCAGCGCCTGGACGGTGTAGTAGGCGTCGCGGATCCAGCAGTAACGATAATCCCAGTTGCGGCCCGACCGCGCGTGCTCGGGGAGCGAGGTGGTGAGCGCGGCGACGATCGCGCCGGTCTCCTCGTGCTGGCAGAGCTTCAGGGTGATCGCGGCGCGGATCACCGCGTCCTGCCATTGGGGCGGCGTGGCCAGGCCGCGCGACCAGCCCCGCCATTCGGCGATCGTGCGGTCGCGCATGGAGCCCAGCGTCTCGGTTACGACGCCGACGAAGCTTTCGTCGGGACCCAGAAAGAAATGGAGCGGGCGTTCGAGCCGGAACCACCGCTCGGCGCGCACCTGGCCGACGGGGGCGTCGGTGGTCAGGCGCAGGACGTGCGCGGCCATGACGTAGCGGACGTGGTTCGAGCCCGCGGTCTCCTCGGCGCGGCCGCCCCAGTCCTTGCCGACGCGAAGCGCCACGCGGATGCGCGGGGCTCCGGCGACGGGGCGGACGATACGCGCCCAGGAGGCGGGACGGTAGGTGCGGCCCTCGCGCGGGAAACGGGGGCAGAAATCGGTGACCTCGACCGCGTTGCCTCGGTCGTCCTCGTGCCGGGTAACCAGGACCGCGGTGTTGCGGCGGTAATGCTGGGTGGTGCGGGTCCGGTCCTCCAGCTCGATCGACCAATAGCCCGCGTCGGGCGCGTCGCCGCCGAGCAGCGCGGAAAAGGCGGGCTCGCCGTCGACGCGCGGCACGCAGCCCCAGACGAAGGTGCCCGTACCGTCGACGAGCGCGGAGACCTGGCAGTTGCCGATCGGCCAAAGGTTCATGGTGGCGGTCACGCGGCCCGGCCCAGCCAGCTTCGGATGGCGGCCACGTCGGGGAGCGCGTAGATCGCCTGCGTCTCGCGGGGCTCGCCGACGAGCACCCCCGCCCCGCCGAGCGCGACGGCGGCGGCGAACCCGGCCTCGTCGGTGACGTCGTCGCCGAAGACGAGCGGCGGAAAGCCCGCCATCGCCGCGCCCGCCGCGAGCCGCGTCACGGCCCGGCCCTTGTCGCCCCCCGCGCGGACCTCCCCCATCATCTTGCCGCGCTGGAGCACGAGCCCGTGCTCGGCGGCGAGCGCCCGGGCGAGCCCGAGCGCGTCCGTTTCATGCTCGGGCGCGAGGCGGTGGTGAAGCGCGACGCCGAGCGACTTGCGCTCGACCACGAGGCCGGGACGCGTGGCCGCGAAGGCGTCCATGCGCGCGGCGACCGCGTCCAGCGCGGCGGGCGAGGCCGCGGTCTCGTGCTCGCCGTCCACGCGGCTTTCGGCTCCGTGGCTCCCGGCGAGCGCGATCCCCGAGGCCGCGTCGCCCAGCATCGCGTCGAGCTGCGCGATCGACCGGCCGCTCACGATCGCGATCCGGCCCGGGAGCGCGCGCGCGAGCCGGGCGAGCAACGCGCGCAGGTCCGGGTCCGCGTTGACCTGGTCGGGCCGGTCGACGAGATCGACGAGCGTGCCGTCGAAATCGAGGAACAGCGAGGCGGCGGCGAGCAGGCCCGGCGGCGGCGGGCCCGGAGGCGGGTCGGTTGCGGGCATGGGGTGGAGAACCCGCGCGCGACACGCAAGTTCAGCGCCCGCCCGCTTCCGTCCACGCCGGAAACGACGTCAGCAGCGCGGCCGCGTCGCCGAACACCGCCCGCGCGCCCGTGAGCGCGTCGCGGGAGAAGCCGCCCGACAGCACCGCGATCGTTCCGACCCCGCACTTCGCGCCCGCCTCGATGTCGTAGGGCGTGTCGCCGACGAACAGCGCCTCCTCCGGCTCGACGCCGAGCTTGCCCAGCGCGGTCGCGACGATGTCGCCGGCGGGCTTGGAGTTCTGCACGTCGTCGATGGTCGTGGTCGCGTCCACGAAGCCGGCGATGCCGATCAGCTCGACGTAATGGTCCAACTCCTCCGCGGAGGCGGAGGAGGCGAGCGCGATCTTCAGCCCCGCCTCGTGAACGCGGGCGACGAGGTCGCGGGCATGGGGGAACGGGCGGACCCGGGCCAGGTACTCGCTCTTGAACGCCTCGCCGTGCGCATCGCCCAGCGTCTCGGCCTCATCCTCCGACGCGCCGGGGATCAGCGCCGGCACGAGCATGTCCGCGCCCTTTCCGATCTGGCCGCGGACGGCGTCGCGGTCGACCTGGTGGCCATGCGCGGCGAACGCCTTCATCCAGGCGTCGACGTGCAGGTCGTTCGAGTCGACGAGCGTGCCGTCGATGTCGAACAGGATGGCTTTGATCGGCATGGGAATCCTTTTCTTCTGCCCGGGGGGACGGGGGTCGGGGCGATCCACGTCAGGTCCAGTACAGGACGCGGGCGGACGGGAGCTTGGCGGCGATCTCGCCCTCGAAAAAGGCGCGCATCGTCCGCATCAGGTCCCGCTCGTAGACGTGCTTGACCGCGCCGAACTTGGTACGCTTCTGTGCGCGCCCATCCGGGCCCATGTCCAGCGCGGAACCCGGGTACCAACTGTCCAGCACCGCCTTGGAGCCCTCGGTGAAACGGTGGGTGATGAGCTCGACGGTCAAGTCCGGGTCGAGGCCGTCCAGCGCGCGGGCGACGTCGTCGATCAGGCCGCCATAGGCCGCCTCCCAACCGGGAGCGGCGATGATCGGGGCGATCGTCAGGCCGACCAGGTACCCCGCTTCCGCCATGCGGCGCATCGCGGCGATCCGCTGCGCGACGGGGCTCGTGCCTCCTTCGAACTTGGCATAGGGCTTGGGGTTGAGCGACACGCGCATCCGGGTGCGGCCGCCATGCGCGAGCCCGAGCAGCGGGTCGACGGATGAGAACTTGCTGGTGAAGCGGAGCTGCGCGTCGGCCTCCCAGCCGCCGAAATACTCGACCAGCGCCGACAACGACCCGGTCAGGTGCTCGATCGCCAGCGGGTCGGTGTAGCAGGACGCCTCGTAGGTCGTGCCTTCGTGCGCGCGGGACTTCGAGCGCGAGGTGATCGTGCCCTGCCCCAGATGGCGCGGCATCTCGTCCAGGATCTCGGGGAGGTTCGCATAGACCCGGGTGATCGGCGCGCCCTTGAGCGACCCGGCGAGGTAGCAATAGGAACAGTGGGCCGGGCACCCCTCCGCCAGGTCGACGCGCCAGTCGGCGGACGGGGCGATCGGCTGGAGCTTGCGCTTGGAGGGCGGGGCCACGACCACCGCCATCGTCGCCTTGGACTCCGCATATTGCCGCCTGGGGTCGTCGGAGAAGTCGAGCTTGACGCGGTCGTTCGGCAGCTCGACCAGATCGAGGCCGAGCTTGGCCACCCGTTCGGCGATCGCGCGGCCGTGGTCCCAGCCCATCGCCGACTTGGTCACGAGCACACGCTTGGGCCGCCACCGACGCGCGGGACCGGGACGCGGGTCGAGATCGCCGGCGATGACCGGGATCGGACTTGGCGCCGGCTCGCCGGGGGCCGGGTCCTGGAACAGATGGGGGGCTGGGGAAGCGGCGGCCATGCCGGATCAATCGGATGACGGGGTCGCTTGTTCCCGGCGGAACCAGCGGGACGCGCGGCGGCTTTAGGATCGCATGAATGATATCATCCGATGCGACGTCGCCATCATCGGCGCGGGGACCGCCGGCTTGGCGGCGTGGCGCGCCGCGACCGACGCGGGCAAGCGCGCGGTCATCGTCGAGCGCGGCCCCGGCGGCACGACCTGCGCGCGCGTCGGCTGCATGCCGTCCAAGCTGATGCTCGCCGCCGGCCGCGCCGCCCGGGACGCGCGGGCGGCCGGGATGTTCGGGGTCAGGACCGGACCGGTCGAGGTGGACGGCCCGGCCGTGCTGGCGCGGATGCGGGCGGAGCGCGACTTCTTCACCGCGGCCGCCTGCGGGAACTGGTTCGCGGTGCCCGTCGACCAGCGGGTCGACGGCGCGGCGCGCTTCGTGGGGCCGACGGCGCTGCAGGTCGAGGACGGTCCCCGCATCGAGGCGGGCGCGGTCGTGATCGCGACCGGCGGCAAGCCGGTCGTGCCGCCGGCGCTGGAGCCGGTCGCCGCGCTCGTCCGTACGAACGAGACGATCTTCGAGATCGAGGCGTTGCCGCGGCGGCTGGCGGTGCTGGGCGCGGGCGCGCAGGGCATGGAGCTGGCGCAGGCCTTCGCATGGCTGGGCGTGGCGGTGACGGTGGTCGACAACGGGACGAGCGTTGCGAAGCTCTCCGATCCCGAGGCGGCGCGCGTCGCGCGCGACGCGTTCGCGGCGGTGGTCGACCTGCGGCTGGAGGCCGAGCTGGAGTCCGTCGAGATGGAGGACGGCGTCGCGCGGCTCCGCTGGACCGGGGGCGACGGCGCGTTCGACCTGGTGCTGGCGGCGAGCGGGCGACCGCCCGAGCTGAAGCCGCTCGATCTGGAGGTCGCCGGGCTGGAGTTGGACGAGCACGGCACGCCCCTGTTCGACAAGACGACGCGCCGGTGCGGCGAGGGCGCCGTGTTCATGGCGGGCGACGCGGGCGCGGACCGGGCGGTGCTGCACGAAGCGTCGCGCGAGGGCGAGATGGCGGGGCTCGTCGCGTCGGGCCGCGAGCCGCGCGGGCGGCTGCCCGTCCTGGCGCTGACCTTCACCGAGCCGGGGATCGCGCTGGTCGGATGCGATCACGACGAACTGCCGGGCGGCCACAGGATCGGCCAGGCCGATTTCGGCGAGAACGGCCGGGTGCGCATCGACGAGGGCGCGGACGCGACCGGGATCGCGCGCGTCTACGCCGACGCGGCGGGCGTCCTGATCGGCGGCGCGATCGTCGGTCCGGGCGCCGAGCATCTGGGCCATCTGCTCGCCCACGCGGTCGCGCGGGGGGTGACCGCCGCGGCGTTCGAGGACGGGGCGTTCTACCATCCGTGCGTCGAGGAGACGCTGCAGAACGCGGTGCGCGACCTGCTTGGAAACTGAACGGCCGTTCACCCGTAATTCAGGCGCGCGGGACGAGGCGGCGGGCCGGGTCGGCGGTCGTGAATCGGGATGCCGTCCTGGAACAATTGCAACCGTCCGGATCATGGCGCATTGCAGCAAGCCTTCCGGCCACGCCGGCACGCAGGAGATTTGGGTGAAGCGGTCAGTCGGTGAAGCGGGCGGTCGCCTGCGCGCGCTCGGCGCATCGGTGCTCGCCTTGGGGCTCACGGCCTCACTGGCCGCCTGGGGCGCGGGCGCGCAGGAGAAGGGCGAGGGCAAAGGCAAGGCTCCGGGCAGCCCGGGCGGCCCCCCGGCCGAGGTCGGCTTCGTCGTGGTGCAGCCGACCGACGTCGCGCTCGAGGCGACGCTGCCGGGCCGCACCGTTGCATTTCAAAGTTCGGAGGTGCGCCCGCAGGTGGCCGGCGTCGTCCAGCGGCGCTTTTTCGACGAGGGCCAGATCGTCCGGCGCGGCCAGCCGCTCTACCAGATCGACCCCTCGCTCTACCGCGCCGCCGTCAACCAGGCGCAGGCCAACGTCGCCGCCGCGCAGGCGACCGCCGAAGCCGCGAGCGTGCGCGCCGCGCGCTTCCGCCCGCTCGCCGAGATCGAGGCGGTGTCCAAGCAGGACTTCACCGACGCCAGCGCCACCGCGCGCCAGAGCCGGGCGGCCGTGGCCCAGAATCGCGCGGTGCTGGAGACCGCGCGCGTGAACCTGCGCTTCGCCACCGTCCCCGCCCCCATCACCGGGCGGATCGGGCGATCGCTGTTCACCGTCGGCGCGCTCGTCACGACGAGCCAGGTCGATCCGCTGGCGACGATCCAGCAGCTGGACCCGATGTTCGTCGACATCCAGCAATCCTCGGCCGCCCTGCTGTCGCTGCGCCGATCGCTGAGCGGCCGCACCGGCGTGATCCCCGCGCGCGCGCAGGTCCGCCTGAAGCTGGAGGACGGGAGCGATTACAGTTACGCCGGCACCGTCGAGTTTTCGGAAGTCGTGGTCGAACAGACCACGGGCACCGTGACGCTGCGCGCGCGCGTCCCCAATCCGCAAGGGTTGCTGCTGCCCGGCATGTTCGTCCAGGCGCAGTTCGCCCAGGCGATCAACACCCGCGCGTTCCTCGTCCCCCAGCCGGCGGTGACGCGCGACGCCAAGGGCGGCGCGACGCTGTATGTCGTCGGGCCGGGCGACCGTGCGCTCCAGCGCCCGGTCACCGCCGAGCGTACCGAGGGCCAGTACTGGGTCATCACCAAGGGGCTGAACCCGGGCGACCGCGTCATCACGCAAGGCCTGCTCCCCTCCATGCGGCCGGGCGCGGCCGTCAAGCCCGTCCCCGCCAACACGCCGCAACGCGTCCAGCCGCCCTCACCTGAACAGATGAAGCAGATGAAGGCGGGGGGCGGCGGCAAGAACGGCTAGGTCACCCCCATGTTCTCGCGCATCTTCATCGACCGGCCGATCTTCGCCTGGGTCCTGGCGATCATCGTCATGCTGGCGGGCATCGGCGCGCTGCTGGCGCTGCCGATCGCGCAATATCCGGACGTCGCGCCGCCGCAGGTGACGATCCGCGCCAATTATCCCGGCGCGTCGGCCGAGACGATCCAGAACTCGGTCACGCAGGTGATCGAGCAGTCGCTGACGGGCATCGACGGGCTGATCTATTTCCAGTCGCAATCGAGTTCGCGCGGGCAGGTCACGATCACCGCGACCTTCGACAAGGGCGTCGA
>CAXTFF010000056.1:0-10896 GCA_964243325.1 uncultured Sphingomonas sp. | reverse complement strand
GTCGGCGATGCGCAGGTCCTGCGCCTCGAGCCCCAGCGTCGCGTCGAGCAGCAGCACGACGACCTCGGCGAAATCGACCGCTCGGAGCGCGTCGGCGACCGACAGCTTCTCGAGCTTGTCCTGCACCTTGGCGCGCTTGCGCATTCCCGCCGTGTCGATCAGGCGGACGGGCCGTGTCAGGCCTTCGCGGTCGCGCCATTCCCAATCGACCGCGATCGAGTCGCGCGTGATCCCCGCCTCCGGCCCGGTGATCAGCCGGTCCTGCCCCAGCATCCGGTTGATCAGCGTCGACTTGCCCGCGTTCGGGCGGCCGACGATGGCGAGCTTCAGGATCGCGTCGGGGTGCTCGTCATCGCCCTCCGGCTCGACCTCCACCTCTTCGGGAATGTGGGGAAGGATGCCCTCGAACAGTTCGACCATGCCCTCGCCGTGCTCGGCCGACAGTTCGACCGGGTCGCCGAAGCCGAGCGACAGCGACTCCAGGATGCCCTGCTCGCCCGCCTTGCCTTCGGCCTTGTTGGCGACGAGGATGACGGGGGTGTCGGACGCGCGCAGCCAGCGGGCGATCTCCTCGTCCAAGGGCACCAGCCCGACGCGCGCGTCGATCATGAACAGCGCGGCGTCCGCCTGGCCCACCGCCGCTTCGGTCTGCCGGCGCATCCGGCCGGGCAGCGTGTCGGGATCCTCGTCCTCGTAGCCCGCCGTGTCGATGACGCGGAAATCGAGCCCGACCAGATGCGCGTCGCCCTCCCGCCGGTCGCGCGTGACGCCTGGGCGATCGTCGACGAGCGCGAGTTTCTTGCCGACCAGGCGGTTGAACAGCGTGGACTTGCCGACATTCGGACGGCCGACGATGGCGATGACAGGAAGGCGGGACATGGGCGCCGCTTACGCCATGCGCGCGCCAACGTCACCTGTAGGCGGCGATGCGGCCCTTGCCGTCGAGCGTGTAGAGCGTGTTGTTCGCCACCACGGCGGGCAGGCCGAACGGATCGCCCGCCTCGACGGTCGCGGCGACCTTGCCGTCGACCGCGTTCACGTAAGTGATCTCGCCGCGCGAGTTGGTGATCACCAGCCGCCCGCCCGCGAGCACCGGGCCGAACCAGGTCACCGCGCCCGACCGCTTCTTCTCGTTGCGATAGCGGGTCAGCTGGGTGATCCAGCGCGCCTTGCCCGTCGCGCGCGCGATGCACAGGAGGCGCGCGTCGTCGGTCATGACGAACAGCCAGTCGCCCGCGATCGCGGGCGTCGAGATGCCCGACAGGTTCTGCTCCCACACGCGCTGGCCGGTGGTCAGGTCGAGCGCGACCATGCGCCCTCCCTGGCCCACCGCATAGACGCGGTCGTTGTCGATGATTGGCGAGGCGTCGATGTCGGCCAGGCTCGACACCGAGGTCGAGATGGAGGTGCGCGACAACGCGTCCTGCCACAGCACGCGGCCGTTCTCGTAGCGGTAGGCGTTCAGTTCGCCGCTGGAGAAGCCCGCGACGATCGTGCCGCGCGCCGAGGCGGGAGCGGCGACGCCGAACACGCCCTGGCTCTCCAGGGTGCCCGACTGCGCCCAGCGCACCTTGCCGTCGGCCTGGCCGAGCGCGAACAGCTGGTTGTCCTGCGTCAGCACGTATACCGTCTCGTTGGCGACCGTGGGACTGCCGCGAAGCGGCCCGCCCGGCTTGGCGCGCCAGCCGACCGTGCCGTCGGCGGCGGCGAGCGAGACGACATCGCCCACGCCGTCGGTCGCGAACACGCGCCCCGCGTCGTAGGACACGCCTCCCCCGAAGCGCGCGGGGCGGTTCTCGTCGCCCTCCGCGATCTGTTTGCTCCACAGCTTGGCGCCCGTATCCGCCGCAAAGGCGTGGACGGTGGCGGTCACGTCGACGACGAACAGCTTGTTCTCGGCGATCACCGGCGGGCTGGCCAGCCGCTGACGGTTGGAGCCGCCGTCGACCTGGGCGGTCCAGACGCGCGTCGGCGACGCGCCCAGCGCGGGATGATCGACCGACTTCTCGGCATTGCCGCCGGGCTGGGTCCAGCTGACGTTGGGGGTCGGCGCGGGCAACGCGACCGGAACGGCGGCGATGTCCGCATCCGCCTCGATCGCGCTCTCCGACACCAGGATCGGGATACGCTCGCCGACGGTGGGGGTCCGCTTCTGCCCGCCCTTGAAGACGCCGCAAGCGCCGAGCGACAACAGCGCGGCGATCGCCACGGAGGTACGCAACTGCCTATTCATCGAGATCGACCGGTCCTTATTTCTGCACGACGGCGTCGACGCCGAGTAGCCCGGCCATCTGAACGGCGCGTTGACGAAGCGTCGCGGGCACGGTCTCATCGCGTGCGACTTGCCCGAACATCCGGCCCGCGAGATCGCGGCGGCCGGCCCGCAGATAGGCGGCGGCCACCATCTCGCCGGCGCTGCCGAAATAGGCGTTGCCGGGTACCGCCAGCCCACGCAGCCGGTCGATGACGACTTGCGGGGCGAGCGCGTCGTATTCGGCGCTGGTCTGTCGGATCAACGCCAGATCGCGAAAGGCCGGGGCGACCCGGCCGTCCGCGACGATCGCGCCGAACTTCGCCGCGGCCCCCTTGAAGTCGTTCCGCTGGAGCAGCACGTCGGCTTGCGTGAACAGGGCGAGCGCGCGGTGGCCGTCGCTCGACGACCTCGTCAGCGCATCGAGCGGCTTGGCGGCGTCGGCCGGGCGACCGGCGGCGAGCGCGTCATAGGCGGTCTGGAGCTGCTCGCCTTCGCGGCCCGCGACGTTCTCCCGGTGATTGCGCCAGAACAGGTACCCGGCGAACAGCGCGAGCGCGGCGAGCACGCCCACCACGATCCAGCGGCCGTGGCGCGACCAGATGCCCGTCAGCTTGTCGCGGCGAAGCTCGTCGTCGACTTCGCGGAGGAATTCCTGGTTGGTGGCGGGGGGCAGTGCCAAGCGTCGCTCCGATATGCGGGATCGCGGGCAGCCTTAGCCGGGCGCGCGCCGAAACGAAAGCATCAGGGCTTGGGCGCGTAGACCTGCTCCGCGCCCGGGAACGCGCGCGACCGGACCTCGGCGGCGTACGCCTCCGCCGCCGCGGAGATCTGGCCCGCCATGTCGCCGTAGCGCTTCACGAAGCGCGGCGTGCGCTCGAACAGCCCCAGCATGTCCTCGGCGACGAGCACCTGCCCGTCGCACTCGGCCGACGCGCCGATGCCGATCGTGGGACACGCGACCGCGCGGGTGATCGCGGCGGCGATCGGCTCGACGACACCCTCCACCACGATCGCGAACGCGCCGGCCTCGGCGACCGCGCGCGCGTCGCGGCTGATCTGGGCCGCCTCCGCCTCGCTCCGCCCGCGCGCGCCGTAGCCGCCGAGCATGTTCACGGCCTGCGGGGTCAGGCCGACATGGCCCATCACCGGGACGCCGCGTTCCGACAGGAAGCGCACCTGCGGCGCCATCGCCTCGCCGCCCTCCATCTTCACGCCGGCCGCGCCCGTCTCCTTCAACAAGCGCGACGCGCTGACGAACGCCTGTTCGGGCGACGCTTCGTAGCTGCCGAACGGCATGTCGATGACCACGACCGCGTGATGGCTGCCCCGCACCACGGCGGCCCCGTGCGCGGCCATCATCTCCAGTGTGACGGGCACCGTCGAGGGCAGGCCGTACACGACCTGCCCCAGGCTGTCGCCGACGAGCAGCAGGTCGCAATGCGGGTCCAGCAGCTGCGCGGTGCGGACGGTGTAGGCGGTGAGCATGACGAGCGGCGTCCGGCCTTTGGCGCGGCGGATCGCGGGGATCGTCAGCCGCTTCATCGGCGCGGATACGGGGGTCGCTCGGCTGGTCGCGCCGTCGACGGTGAAGGTGGTGGACATGGCGCGCATCCTACGCCGGTCGCGGCCATGCGCCAAGGAGACGCGGGTTTCGCCACCGTTTGGTTCGGATACGCGTTATGGCGGGGCATGGCCGACCCGCATCCCTTTCACGCGCTCCACACGCACCGGATGGCGCGCGTCGCCGCCGCCACGCCGATCGGGACGGTGGGCGACGCCCCCGCCAACGCCGACGCGGCGATCGCGCTGGCGCGGGCGGCGGACGCGCGCGGGGTCGATCTGGTGGTCTATCCCGAGCTCAACCTGTCGAGCTACGCGATCGACGACATGCACCTGCAATCGGCGCAGCAGGACGCGGGCCTCGCCGCGTTGAAGCGGGTGGTCTCGGCGAGCGCCGGGCTGTCGCCCGTGCTGCTACTGGGCGTCGCGCTCCCCCGGCACGGTCGGCTCTACAACTGCGCCGTCGTCGTCAGCCGCGGACGCGTACTGGGCGTGATGCCCAAGACGTATCTTCCCAACTACCGCGAATATTACGAGAAGCGCCATTTCGCGCCTGGAGCCGGGATCACCGGGCTCACGATCGACGTCGTCGGACGGGAGGTGCCGTTCGGGACCGACCTGATCTTCGCCGCCGCCGACCTGCCCGGCTTCGTGATCCATGCGGAGGTGTGCGAGGACTACTGGGCGCCGCTGCCGCCCTCCACGATGGGCGCGCTGGCGGGCGCGACGGTGTGCTGCAACCTGTCGGCGTCCAACATCGTCGTCGGCAAGGCGCGCGAGCGGGCGCTGCTGTCCGCCTCGCAGAGCGCCCGCGCGCTGTGCGCCTACGTCTATTCGGCGTCGGGTCCCGGCGAGAGCACCACCGATGTCGCCTGGGACGGGCAGGGCAGCGTGTACGAGCTGGGCGAACTGCTGGCCGAGTCGAGCCGTTTCGCGGGCGAGCCCGAGCTGGCGGTCGCGGACGTCGACCTGGAGCGGATCGAGCAGGAGCGGATGCGCGTGGGCACCTTCGGCGACGCCGCGCGCCTCCACGGCCAGCCCGAGACGCGCTTCCGGCGGATCATGTTCGACCACCGGCCGTCGCGCGCCGACATCGGGCTGGAACGTGGCATCCGCCGCTTCCCCTTCGTCCCCAACGACCCGGACAAGCGCGACGCCGATTGTTTCGAGGCGTTCAACATCCAGGTGGAGGGCTTGGCCAAGCGGCTCGTCGCGGCGCGCGCCCGGACGCTGGTGATCGGCGTGTCGGGCGGGCTCGATTCGACCCACGCGCTGATCGTCGCGGCCAAGGCGATGGACCGGCTCGGCCGCCCGCGGTCGGACATACTCGGCTTCACCCTGCCCGGCTTCGCGACGGGCGAGGGCACCAAGGGCAACGCCTGGGCGCTGATGCGCGCGCTGGGCACCGCGGCGGAGGAGATCGACATCCGCCCCGCCGCGACCCGGATGCTCGCCGACATGGGGCACCCGTCCGGGCGCGGCGAGCCGGTGTACGACGTGACGTTCGAGAACGTGCAGGCGGGGCTCAGGACCGATTATCTCTTCCGCCTCGCCAACCAGCGCGGCGGGATCGTGCTGGGCACGGGCGACCTGTCCGAACTGGCGCTGGGCTGGTGCACCTACGGCGTGGGCGACCAGATGAGTCATTACGGCGTCAACGCGGGCGTGCCGAAGACGCTGATCCAGTTCCTGATCCGCTGGTGCGTCCGGTCGAACCAGTACGACGCGGCGACCGACCGGGTGCTGCTCGCCATCCTGGCGCAGGAGATCTCGCCC
Source organism: uncultured Sphingomonas sp. (assembly GCA_964243325.1). Taxonomy (GTDB): domain Bacteria; phylum Pseudomonadota; class Alphaproteobacteria; order Sphingomonadales; family Sphingomonadaceae; genus Sphingomonas. The sequence continues at coordinate 5,306 of CAXTFF010000056.1, read as the reverse complement.
GAGCTGGTGCCGGAGGGCGCGGATGGCGGGCTGCAGAGCACGGAGGCGATGGTCGGCCCCTACCCGCTCAACGACTTCTTCGCGCATTATCTGATCCGCCACGGCCTGCGCCCGTCCAAGATCGCGTTCCTGTGCTGGTACGCCTGGCGCGACGCGGGCGCCGGACGCTGGCCGGCCGACTTTCCGGAGGAGGCGCGCACCGCCTACGACCTGCCCACGATCAAGCTGTGGCTCGGCCGATTCCTCCAACGCTTCTTCGCCAACCAGTTCAAGCGCACCGCGATGCCCAACGGCCCCAAGGTGTCGGCGGGCGGGGCGCTGTCGCCGCGCGGCGATTGGCGCGCGCCGTCCGACGCGACCGCGCGCGTGTATCTCGACGAACTCGACGCCAACGTACCCTGAGGAGTTTTCCGATGCGCGCCCTGATCCTGCTTCCCCTCGCGCTCGCCGCCTGCGGCGAGGCGGCGGACACGAACGCGGCCGTGGCCGCCGCGCCCGCCGGCCTCACCGCCGTCCAGCGGCGCGTGGTCGACCTCTCGCCGCAGCTGCGCGACGGCGTGCTGTTCCGCGCGATCCGCGACGGCGGGGCGGCGTGCCAGGGCGTCGCCGCCACCGCGCGCGAGGCGGAACAGGACGGCCGCCCCGTCTGGTCCGCGCGCTGCACCGACGGTCCGGCCTATCTGATCGCGATCGGCGGCGACGGGGTGGCGCAGGTCACCAAGGTGTCGGCCGAGCGGGTGGACCGCTAGGCCGCGCTCCACCACCACACGCCGTCCCGGTCCTCGCGGCGGGCGCGACCCTCGACCTGCAACCGGCGCAGATGCGCCAGCGCCTCGCCCGTCGCCATGCCGAGCATGTCCGGCCCGATCCGCCGGTGGAACAGCACGGGAAAAGCGTCGACCGCCCGCGCCGGCTCGGCCAGGAACCGCTCGAGCACATCCAGCCGCTCGCGGTGTTCCGCCTCCATCTGGCCCAGCCGGACGTGCAGTCCGGTGAACGGGTCGCCATGCCCCGGCAGCACGAGCAGATCGGCGTCGAGCCCCCGCAATTTGTCGATCGACGCGAACCATTCGCCCAAGGGGTCGGCCTCGGGCTCTGTGACGCCGAGCGAGACGTTGGGGCTGATGCGCGGCAGCACCTGATCGCCCGCGACCAGCACGCCGGCGCGCTCGTCGAGCAGGCAGGCATGCTCCAGGCTGTGACCCGAGCCGACCACGACGCGCCAGTCTTTTACGCCGATGCGGAGCGCGTCACCGTCGCGCAATCGCGTGAAGCCCATCGGCAGCGGCCGGACGATCCGCCGAAACCCCGCCCAGCCGCGCTCGGACGCGTGCGCGATCTGCTCGTCCGACCAACCCGCGCCCCGCCACCAGGCGATCATCTCCGGCGGCACGGCGTCGCGCGCGTCGGCGATCAGCATGCGCGCGGTCAGCCACTCGCCGCGCGTCATCAGGAGCGGCGCGCCGTGGTGGTCGCACATCCAGCCCGCCAGGCCGATATGGTCGGGGTGGAAGTGCGTGCCGATCACGCGGGTCACGCGAACCCCGGCGTAGGGACCGGTGAACAGCGTCTTCCACGTATCGCGCGCCGCGTCGGTGTTCATACCGGTATCGACCAGCGCGACCCCGTCATCGTCGTCGAGCAGGTAGCAGTTCACATGTCGAAGCGGCCCGGGGATCGCGAGCCGCATCAGCGTGACGCCCGGTGCGACGGGGAAGGGCGCGCCATCCACGACTCGGCCGAACGGATAAGTCAGCCCGGCGCGGACGCGCGGATCGGCGGTGGGCGCGATGGTGGACATGGGTTGCGGGTAGCAACGGGTTTGACGACCGACCAGCCCTCTCCCACGAAAGCGGGAGAGCGTTTCAGGTCACCGCTTGAACACGTCCCCGAACAGCGCGCGGGCGTCCGCCTCGGCGGCGCTCGCCTGGCCTTCGGTGTCCGCGCCCCGGATGGCGGCGGCGCGTTCGGCGCGGAGCTGGTCGATCAGCGCCTCGCGGTCGCCCTCCAACCGCGTGTCGGCGGGCATCTCCTGGCCGGCCGCCTTGACCCCCTTGGCAACGGCGGCGTCCAGGTCGCGCTGCGTGGTCAGCCCCAGCGTCACCGGATCCTTGGGCGTGATGTTGGCGATGTTCCAGTGCGACCGGTCGCGGATCGCGGCGATGGTGGTGCGCGTGGTGCCGATCAGCAGGCCGATCTGGCCGTCGGTGATCTCGGGATGATTGCGGATGATCCAGGCGATGCCGTCGGGCTTGTCCTGCCGCTTGGACACCGGCGTGTAGCGCGGGCCCTTGGTGCGGCGGATCTGCTCGGGACCCTTGATGATCTTCATGCGGTAGGCCGGGTCCGCCTGCGCGCGGTCGATCTCCTCCTGCGTCACCTCGTGCGCGCGGACGGGATCGCGGCCCGTCAGCTTGGAGGTGGCGGTGTCGTCGGCGATCGCCTGGATCTCCAGGATGTGCAGGCCGCAAAACTCGGCGATCTGCTCGAAGGACAAGGCGGTCTCGTCGACCATCCAGGAAGCGGTCGCATGGGGCATGAGCGGCTGGGCCACGGCGTGGGGAACTCCGTCGAAAACAGAAAGGGCCGCCCCTCACCGGAGCGGCCGCGCATGTCTCGACTTAGGGCAGGCGCCCCCGGGTGGCAAGCGCCCGGCGGCGTCACATCAACAGCACGATCTTGCCGACATGCGCGCCCGCCTCCATCCGGCGATGCGCGTCGGCGGCCTCCGCCAGCGGGTACGTCCGGTCGATCGCCGGCTTCAATCGCCCCGCCTCGACATGCGGCCAAACGGTGCGCGCAAGCTCGTCGGCGACCAGCGCCTTGAAGCCGCTGTCGCGCGGGCGGAGCGTCGATCCGGTCAAAGTCAGGCGGCGGCGCATCACCTCGAACACGGGGATCGTCGCGGTCGCCCCGCGCTGCACCGCGATCGACACGTGGCGGCCGTCGTCGGCCAGGCACTGGAGGTTGCGCGCGACGTAATCGCCCCCGACCATGTCGAGCACGGCGGCCACCCCGCGCCCGCCCGTGATCCCGCGCACCCGTTCGACGAAGTCCTCCGCGTTGTAGTCGATCGCGTGCGTCGCGCCGAGGTCGCGCGCGGCCTGCGCCTTTTCCGCCGATCCGGCGGTGACGATGATGTCGATCCCGAACAGTCCGCACAAGGCGATCGCCATCGTGCCGATGCCGCTCGTACCGCCATGCACCAGCACGACGTCGCCTTCGGTCGCGTAGGCGCGCTCGAACAGGTTGGTCCACACGGTGAACAGCGTCTCGGGCATCGCCGCCGCCTCGACCGCCGTCAGCGCGCCGGGCACGGGCAGGCACTGACCGTGCGGCGCGACGGCGTATTCCGCATAGCCGCCGCCCGAGAGCAGCGCGCAGACGGTCTGGCCGATCGCGACCGCGTCGACGCCTTCGCCGACCGCCACCACCTCGCCCGCCACCTCCAGCCCCGGGATCGTCGGCGCACCGGGCGGCGGCGGGTAGCCGCCCATGCGCTGCAGGATGTCGGGCCGGTTCACCCCGGCCGCCGCGACGCGGACCAGAACCTCGCCCGCGCTCGGGCTCGGCACCGGACGTTCCACGACCTCCAGCACCTCGGGTCCGCCGGGCATGGCCGGGTCGATCGCGCGCATGGTCGCCGGAACGGTCATTCGTTTCCCCCTCGCCCCGTCGCACCGGGCTCCCCGCGCTTATTGACAGGGCGGCGTACCCGGTCAACGTTGAAGCGCATGGAGCCGGACGACCTTCCGCTGCGCGTCGACGATCTGCTCCGGCAGCTCGTCGTCCAGGATCTGGACCCGCTCTCGGTCGCCGAACTGGAAGCGCGGATCGCCGCGCTCGAGGGCGAGATCGCGCGCGTCCGCCGCCGGATCGAACACGCCGTCAACCATCGCGCAAGCGCCGACTCGCTGTTCAGGCGATGAGCGTGGCCGCCTCTCCGGCAAGGCTTGAAGCCAGGATCGGGAGCGCGGCTTTTCAAGTGCTTGATGCGGGGGTCGCGGCCCCCGACATGTCGGGAGACGGACCGTCGCCCGCGGTTTCGGATGGAGTGATCACATGCCGTCTTTCGCCCCCGCTCTAGAGACCACCCTGCATAAGGCGCTGGAGGCCGCGTCGTCGCGTCGCCACGAATACGCCACGCTCGAGCATCTGCTGCTCGCGCTGATCGACGACGAGCACGCCTCCAAGGTGATGACCGCGTGCAAGGTCGATCTGGGCGACCTCAAGACCACCGTCGCGCATTACCTCGACACCGAACTCGACGCTTTGAAGGTCGAGCAGGCGACCGATCCCTCGCCGACCAGCGGCTTTCAGCGCGTCGTCCAGCGCGCCATCCTCCACGTCCAGTCGTCGGGCCGCGACGAGGTGACGGGCGGCAACGTGCTGGTCGCGCTCTTCTCCGAGCGCGAGTCGTACGCGGTCTATTTCCTGCAACAGCAGGACATGAGCCGCCTCGACGCGGTGTCCTTCATCTCGCACGGCGTCGGCAAGGGCGGCGCGCAGACCGAGGCGTCGGCCCCCAAGGGCGCGGACGACGAAAAGCCCGCCAAGGCGAACGAGAAGGGCAAAGGCGAGTCCGCGCTCAAGCAGTTCACGGTCGATCTGAACGAGAAGGCGAAAAACGGGAAGGTCGACCCGCTGATCGGGCGCGGGCCCGAAGTCGACCGGACGATCCAGATCCTGTGCCGCCGGTCGAAGAACAACCCGCTCTATGTCGGTGATCCCGGCGTCGGCAAGACCGCGATCGCCGAGGGGCTCGCGCGCAAGATCGTCGAGGGGCAGGTCCCCGACGTACTGCTACCCGCCGTGATCTATTCGCTCGACATGGGCGCGCTGCTCGCCGGTACGCGGTATCGCGGCGATTTCGAGGAGCGGCTGAAGGCGGTCGTGACCGAGCTCGAGAAGATGCCCGATGCGATCCTGTTCATCGACGAGATCCACACCGTGATCGGCGCTGGCGCGACTAGCGGCGGCGCGATGGATGCGTCGAACCTGTTGAAGCCAGCTTTGTCGGGCGGCACGATCCGCTGCATCGGATCGACGACGTACAAGGAATTCCGCAACCACTTCGAGAAGGACCGCGCATTGCTGCGGCGCTTCCAGAAGATCGACGTCAACGAGCCGACGATCGAGGACACGATCAAGATCCTGGCGGGCCTGCGATCCGCGTTCGAGGAACACCACTCGGTCAAGTACACGCCCGACGCGATCAAGTCGGCGGTGGAGCTGTCCGCGCGCTACATCAACGACCGCAAGCTGCCGGACAAGGCGATCGACGTGATCGACGAAGTCGGCGCGAT
>CAXTFF010000055.1:7123-10953 GCA_964243325.1 uncultured Sphingomonas sp. | reverse complement strand
CGATGACGACCCCCATTCTACTCAGTCGAACGGGCGGGGTAGCGAACCTACCGTGGCAGGGACCATTCGAAGGGCAGCTATGGGAGGTATCGCTGGGCGGAGCTGCTACACGTCTGATACTATCAACGCTGACGGTCCGGTAAGGAGGACTCACAAGCCGCCTCTCGCGTCACGCCGCAAGGGTCTCGATTTCGGATGCTCGTTCGGTTGTGCTGCTTAACGAGGATCGCGAGGCGTGAAGTAGACCCGGTTCGTGAGTGTGGTCATGCGTGGAAGGAGGTAGTGCTGCGATCGGCTTTGTTCGATATTGGACAGGAACCGGTCGTCCCGGATCGTGTTCATCGCTGCTGATCCGTCATCGGAAGACCGGTCATCCTTTTCGGCGCTCGCAGGGTTTTAGGAGCCCAGGGTACGGGAACGCCACAGCGACCCCTTCGCGACCCGCTAAGTCGCGAGCGTCCCTCGGACGTCGGATTGAATCGGCCGATCCCAGGCGGGATCGGCCAAAGGCAAGATGCGGGAACGCGATATGATCGAAGCGTCGGGCTACGCCGCCAACCACTCCTTCTCCCGCCTGAAGCCGCTTGCGTTCGAGCGCGAGGAGCCCGGGCCGGGCGAGGTCCGGATCGAGGTGCTGTCCTGCGGCGTCTGCCATTTGGACGTCCATCAGGCCAAGAACGACTTAGGCAACACCGTGTACCCCTGTATGCCCGGCCACGAGGTGGTCGGCCGGGTGGCCCAGGCCGCAGAAGGCGGGCGCTTCGCGGTCGGTGACCTGGTCGGCGTCGGCTGCATGATCGATTCTTCCCGGACTTGCGAGCCGTGTCACGAGGGCGACGAGAACTATTGTGAAGGTCCCGATTCGCGGCTCGCCACCTATAACGGCCCGATGGTCCCGGCCAAAAAGGCCCCGACCGGCGGGAACGTCTACGGCCGCGACAATACCTTTGGCGGCCATTCGAACGTGCTGGTCGTGCGCGAGGAGTTCGTGCTGCGTATCCCGCAAGGGCTGACGCCGGAGCAGGCCGCGCCGGTCCTGTGCGCGGGCGTCACCACCTACTCGCCGCTCGAGCATCGGGGCGTGAAGCAGGGCGACAAGGTCGGCGTCGCCGGCCTGGGCGGCCTAGGCCACATGGCTGTCAAGATCGCCCGCGCGATGGGCGCGGAGGTGACGGTGTTCACCCGGTCGTCCGACAAGAAGGTCGAGGCGCTCGGCGCGGCGCACGTGACGATGGAAAAGGAGGTGACGGGCAAGGCCGAGGAGCTGGCGGCGACGCCGGGCAGCTTCGACCTGATCCTGTCCACCGTGCCCGAGAAGCGCGACGTCAACGCGTACGTGGCGATGCTCAAGCGCGACAAGAGCCTGGTCCTGGTCGGCGCGCTCGAGCCGATGGCGCCCGTGAACAATCAAGCGGTCGCGTTCCACCGCCGGTCGGTATCGGGATCGCTGATCGGGTCGATCGCCGAGACGCAAGAGGTGCTCGATTTCTGCGCAGAGCACGGCATCGCGCCCGATATCGAGGTGACTAGGGTCCAGGAGATCAACGCCCCGTTCAAGCGCGTCGGGAAGGGCGACGTGCGGTTCCGCTACGTCATCGACATGGCGAGCCTCGCCCGGGACATGGAAGACGCCGCGTGATCCCGCTTCCGTACGCGCCCGACATCGAGCGTCCCGATTCCGACGAGCAGAAGACGATCGACGGCATGACCGGCCAGTCGCAGACCGTCGAGAAGCGCGAAGGCCACGCCGTGCGCGCGAGCCACGCCAAAAGCTCGGCCTGCGCGGTGGGCGAGCTGATCGTGGCGGACGGCCTGCCGCCCGAGCTGGCCCAAGGGCTGTTCGCGTAGGTGCGCACCTACCCGGTCGCAGTCCGCTTCGCGCAAGGTCCCGGCGAGACGCTGGGCGACCGGGTGTCTACGCACCGCGGCATGTCGATCAAGGTGTTCGGCGTACAGGGAGACCGGCTGCCGGGCCACGGCGCACCCATCCAGGATTTCGTGCTGGCCACGGGCACGACCTTCCCGTCGGGCACCGCCAAGGGATTCCTGCGCGACGGCACGGTGATCAGCGGGTCGGCGGCGGTGCCCGAGCTGTTGAAGAGCGCGGTGTCGGCGGCGCACAATTTTAACCGGGCGCTTCACGCGTTCGGGAAGAACAGCGACTTGCTCGGTTTCTTCGGTCACCCATTCGGCCACCCGCTCGCCGACGCGTATTTCAGCCAAGCCCCGATCAGGTGGGGCGACCATGTCGCCAAGGTCGGCGCGGTTCCGGTCACGCCCGCGCAGGCAGCGCTCAAGGACTGGCGGCTCGACCCGCATCAGGACGAGGACGGGTTCCGCCACGCCGCCGTGGCATTCTTCGCAGGCGACGACGTGGCGTTCGAGCTCAAGGCGCAGCTTTGGGCGGATGCGGACAAGCAGCCGATCGAGGACGCCTCGGTCGACTGGCCGGTCGATGTCAGCCCGTACCGCACGGCGACGATGATCCGCCTGGCCGCCCAGGACGTCTACTCGCCCGACCGCGTTCGCTTCTTCGACGAGGTGATGACGTTCCGCCCCGCGCACAGCCTGGAGCCGCACCGGCCATTAGGCTCGGCGATGCGCGCCAGGCTCCAAGTCTACCAGGCGCTGAGCGCGTTCCGGCATCGCGAGAACGGCGTGGCCGAACGCGGAGTCACCCGCATCGAGGATATACCGGCATGACGACATGCGTAGCGAAGCGGGAGAACGGACGCGTGTCGCCGCCCGGAAGACGGCTTGCCGTTTCCGCCCTGACGCTGGCGGGCGCGGCGCTCGCCGCCGGGGTCGCTGTGCGGGCCGGCCGCTCCGGCGCGCTCCGGCGGGAGGCGACGTTCGATCACCAGGTGACGGGCGTCGCGGTCGCCGCCGACGGCCGGCGCTTCGTCAACTTCCCGCGCTGGACCGACGACGCGCCCATCTCGGTCGGCGAAATCATGCCCGACGGGTCGCTGCGCCCCCACCCCGACGCCAAGTGGAACGCCTGGCGCAACGCGAAGGCGACCGAGCTGCCCGTCGCCGAGCATTTCGTCTGCGTGCAGTCGGTCGTGCCCGGCGGCCACGGCAACCTGTGGGTGCTCGATCCCGGTGCGCCGGGCAACGAGCGCATCGTGGAGGGCGCGCCCAAGCTGGTGAAGATCGACCTGGCGACCGACCGGGTCGTGAAGGTGATCTCCGTGCCGGGCGAGGTGGCGCTCCAGGGCACCTACCTGAACGACATACGGTTCTCGCCCGACGGCCGCATCGGCTACATCACCGACTCCGGCGCGCGCGGCGCGATCATCGTGATCGACCTGGAGAGCGGGGCATCCTTCCGCGTGCTAGACGGCCATCCCTCGACCCAACCCGAGGGCGACGTCGTTGTGACGATCGACGGCAATCCCTTGCGCCGCCCGGACGGTCGCCAGCCCTTCTTCGCCGCGGACGGCATCGCGATCTCGAACGACGGCCGCGCGCTTTATTGGCAGGCGCTGACCGGGCAGACGCTGTACGCGATCGACACCGACCTGCTCGCGCGCGACGTGCCGGAGGAGACCCGCGCTTAGGGGGGTGCGCAAGGAAGTAACCACCTGCGTCGCCGACGGCTTGTGGATGAGCCGGGCGGGCGTACTGTACGTCACCTCGCCTACCGACCACTCGGTCAAGCGGTTGAAGGGCGACCGGTTGGAGACGGTGCTGACCGATCGCCGCCTGCGCTGGCCCGACACCTTCGCCGAGGGGCCGAACGGGCGCATCTACGTCACCGCCAGCCGCATCCAGGACACGAACTGGTTCAAGCGGGCCGCGCCCGCGTCGCTCAAGACCCACCTGTT
>CAXTFF010000055.1:5108-7113 GCA_964243325.1 uncultured Sphingomonas sp. | reverse complement strand
ACCCACGCCTCATAAGGTCCAGACCCATGAAAGCCGTCACCTTCCACGCCATTGGCGACATCCGCGTCGACGACGTTCCCGACCCCGTCATCGAGCAGCCGACCGACGCGGTCGTGCGGCTGACCGCGTCCGCCATCTGCGGCACCGACCTCCATTTCATCCGCGGCACCTTCAGCGGTATGAAAAAAGGCCAGGTCCTAGGGCACGAGGGCGTCGGCATCGTGGAGCAGATCGGGTCGGGCGTCCGGAACATTCGCGTCGGCCAGCGCGTGGTGATCCCGTCCACCATCGGCTGCGGGACGTGCGGCTATTGCGGCGACGGCGCGTTCGCCCAGTGCGACGTCGCCAACCCCCAGGGCAAGCGCGTGGGCACCTGCTTCTTCGGCGGGCCGGAGGCCGCGGGCGGCTACCAGGGCCTGCAGGCGGAACGCGCGCGGACGCCATGGGCCGACGCTAATCTCGTCATCCTGCCCGACGGCATCTCCGACGACCAGGCGATCCTGATGAGCGACATCCTGCCCACCGGCTGGTTCGGCGCGGACCTGGCGCAGGTGGGCGAGGGCGAGACGGTTGCGGTGTTCGGCTGCGGCCCCGTCGGCCTGATGGCGATCGCGTCCGCTTTCGTCATGGGCGCCGCGCGCGTCATCGCGGTCGACCGGCTGCCCGACCGGCTGGCGATGGCGGAGAAGCTCGGCGCGGAGACGGTCAACTTCGACGAGATCGAGGTGGCCAAGACCATCGTCGAGATGACGAACGGCGACGGCGTGGACAAGGTGATCGAGGCGGTGGGCGTCGACGCGCAGCATGCGCAACACGGATCCGACGCGCCGGGCGTCGTGGGCAAGGTGAAGAAGGCGGTGATTCAGCGCGTAATCGAACCGACCGCGCGCACGCACGGCGACCATTTCATCGCCGGCGACAAGCCCGCGCAGTCGCTTGACTGGGCGATCGAGTGCGTGCGCAAATCGGGCACGGTGTCGATCATCGGAGTGTTCCCGCCCACCGACCGCGAGTTCCCGATCGGCGTCGCCATGAACAAGAACCTGACGCTGCGGATGGGCAACGCCAACCACCGCCGCTACTACGACGTGCTGATCGGGCACGTGCTTTCGGGCCGGCTCGACCCGGTGAAGGTGTTGTCTCAGGTCGAGCCGATGACGGGCGCGATCGAGGCCTACGAGGCATTCGACGCGCGGCAGCCGGGCTGGATCAAGGTCGAGCTGCAGCCCGCGGGCTGAACGAGCCCGACGAAAGCGGCCGAAGCATATGAAGATCGCGACGACACCCGACCTCCTCGAACCCGGCTGGCGCGAGGGCCGCCGCCGGGTGAACGGCTTCGGCAGCCATGTCGTCGAGGCCGGGCGAAAGGGCGACCCGCTGCTCGTACTGCTGCACGGATTCCCCGAGTTCTGGTGGGCGTGGCGGCACCAGATCACGCCGCTGGCGCAAGCCGGATATCACGTCGCCGTCCCCGACATGCACGGCTATAACACGAGCGACGCGCCGCCCGAGGTGGCCGCCTACCAACTCTACACACTCGCCGCCGACGTGGTGGCGCTCGCCGACGCGTACGGGCCCGACCGCTTTCACCTGGTCGGGCACGATTGGGGCGCGGTGATCGGCTGGTGGGTCGCGGCCCGCCACGCCGCGCGGCTCGGGCGCGTCGTGCTGATGAACGGCCCCCACCCGGACGTCTGGGCCGCGCAGGCGCTGAAGCATCCCACCCAGGCGCTCCGCTCCACCTATGTCGCGTTCTTTCAACTGCCCTGGGTGCCGGAAGCTACGCTCGGCTCGTTCGATTTCGCGGGGCTGCGGACGATGATGGAGGGCAGCGCGTACGCGGGCACCTTCGAGCCCGGCGCGCTCGACCGCTACGCCCAGGCCTGGGCGCACCCCGGCTCGCTCACCGCCATGCTCAACTACTACCGCGCGTTGCGCGAGCGGCGGGGCGGCGACGCCCCTGCCCGCCTCGCCCCGCCGACGCTGATCCTGTGGGCGACGGGCG
>CAXTFF010000055.1:0-5008 GCA_964243325.1 uncultured Sphingomonas sp. | reverse complement strand
CCCGATCACGTCAACGTCCGGATCGCCGCGTTTCTGGCCGAACCCGACGATAGGACGCCGGCGTAACGGGCCGGGCGGACTCGGCTGTCCGCGCCATTTCATCCAGGGCGGCGACTGGGGCGCGGCGACCGGGGCGTGGATGGCGCATCGGGGACCGGACGCGGGGCCGACCTCGGAGGCCGACCTCTGCCACTTCGCGCGCCGGATGGCTGACGCGCGCGTCAGGCGAGCTCCAGCAGGCCGAACGCGGGACGGAGGCCGAAGGCCGCGATCAGCCCGGCGCCGTCGTGCGCCCGCTCGGGTGCCATGGTGTCGATTACCATCGCCAGGATCGCACCCGCGGCCACGCCCTGGACGCCCGCCAGCACCTGCGGCGACCCGCCGCCGAACGAGGGAGTGTAGCCGGTGAAGGACGACAATCCTGAGACCAGCGCGATCCCCGCCAACAAGGTGGAAGTCCAGCGCGCGGTCTTGCCCCGCGCGCATGCGACACTCGACAGACCTTCGGGCGGCTGGACAGGAACACGGCGGTCACCGCCACCCAGCCGACCGGGCCGCCCGTCAGCAGGCTAGTGCCGATCGCGACCGATCCGGGCACACCGGCGACCAGCGCGCCCAGCGCAAACCACATGCTGTTGCTCCCGGCCGCGGCGGCGTGTTCGTTCCGCGAGGAAGCCTCCCACCGCTTGCGGTGCCGCGCGCCGCGCGCGGCCAGCGCCCTGTTCAGCCCGGTATAGAACACAGCGTCCGCGATGAAGCCTACGGCAGCGGGGAGGCCGCCCTGCCGCCGGGCCTCGTCCATCAGCTCGAACGACAGCACGGAGATCAGCACGTCCGCGCCGAACGCCATGATCCCCGCCACGACGGGCCGCGGCATGGAAACGAACCAGCCCACGACCGCTCCGATCAGCAGCGCCGACCCGCTCAGCAGTCCCTAAAGACCGGCCTGGACGGACAGGGGGAACACGGCGTCCCCCGCCCGTCCTTGCGAGCATCAGCCGAGCAGCTGTTCGGCGATCGCGGTGTGCTTCTCGTCGGCCTTCTTGGCCTCGTCGGTCGATCGTTTCATCTCGCGCGCGATGTCGTCCATCCCGAGCTTGCCCGTATAGTTGGCCATCGTCCCGAACGCCGCGATCCAGTAATGCAGCGCGAGCTGCCCGGCGGCGACGATGCCCAGATCGCGGGCCGTGTCGTCGGTCGCCTCGCGCCGGATGCGGCGGCTGACCTCGTAATGCGCCTCCAGGATAGGGGTGTCGCTCTGCCCGCCGCCGGCCTGGGCGGCCGCGCGTTCGATCCGCTGCGCCCACTCCTTGGCCGTGCTGTTCCCCTCCTCCAGCGCCGACTTGAGCGCGGGATGCGTGGCGTCGCCGCTTATCTCGTCGGTGGCCTTGGCGGCCACGTCGCTTCCGGCCTTCATCGCCGCCAGACCCTGGGACACCAGCTGCTTCAGATCGTCGTCGGCCATCGTTCAACTCCTCCAATCGCCGGACCCGTCCGGTCGCGGCGCTGGAGGGGAGATGCCCGGCTCGGGGCGATGTTCCGCCACCGCGGACGCGCGTGCGCCGAGCGGTGCCGCATGACGGTCGTTGCGCACCGGGTGCTGATCTGCGGCAGCCCGCTCAGGCGGAGCGCCCGAACGGCCCGATCAACCGTCGGTACTCGGCCTCGGGCTGGCCGTAGCTGTCGCCCGCCAGATCCTCCAACTTCCCTCGGTCGAGCACGACCACGCGCCCGCGTTTGGACCGGATCATGCCCGCCCCTTCCAATATATGCAGTGAGATGGTTACGCCGTTGCGTTGGGCGGCTATCATCATGCCCATGAACTCGTGTGTAAGCATGAGTCCGTCGCCGTCGACCCGGTCGTGGCACGTCAACAGCCGCCGGGCGAGCCGCGCCTCGATCCGGTGGTGCGCGTTGGCCAGCGAGCTGTGCGCCGACCGGACGATGAAGGTCTGGACATGGCGCAGCAGCACCGCGCGCAACGTCGCGCCGGCGTCGGCCGCCGCCAGCGGCCGGTCGACGCCGATGCCCAGCGCCGCGCCGGGACCCACCTGGATGAAGGATTCGTGCGGCGAGCGGTCGCCGCCCAGCAGGACGGCGGTGCCCGACATGCCCTCGCGCCCGAAGACGCCGATCCCGGTGCGCCCGTTCTCGGCCGAATCCGCGGTGATGGAGGCGACGCCGCTCTCGGGGAAGTACACGCGGCCGATCGGCTTGTTCGCGCTCCAGCTCCACGCGCTCCATGTGCGGCGTGAGCCGCCCCAGGTCGTCGTCGGACAGGGCGGCGAGCAGCAGGTTGGCACGATGGGAGTCGGCTGAACGCGACATGGTCGCCGAGCGGTCGCCATGCAGCTCCCGTTCACCCACCGGAGCGATCCGTCGGTGCGACAACGCACATCGCGAGGATGCCCGCGCGCCGGTGATGCAAGCCATGTCGCCCCGATCGCGGCGACACCTCACGTTTCCCGGCGATCGACCGGTCAGGCGACCGGTCAGGCGATCGGGTCGTCACGGAACCGGTCATCGTCGCGGCTCAACATGCGGCATCGAACACTTTCGGGCCAAATACTTAATAATCTTAAAGAACAATTGCGAAGAACGGCGTATGTCCGACGCGTGATCTGATTTCGAGGGGGCCCAAGTGCCTGGGAACGACGCCGACCATTATCGCCGCCGCGCCGAGTTCGAATTGGAGCAGGCACAGGCCGCGACGCTGCCCAAGGTGGCGGCCGCGCATCACCGGCTCGCCAGCGCCTATCTGCAACGCGTCGTCGCGGCGCGGTCTTCGAGCGGGACCGATCATGCTTGAGGTCCAAACGCCCAAGCGGACGCCCGCGCGTCCGACCCACCGCTCGCTGTCGGACGCGCGGCTGACCGCCTCGTCGATCCTGTCCGCCGACGAGCGCCGCGCGCTCGAGGACATCGCGCTCACCCCGCGACCGGTCGGCGCGGGCGACGACCTGGTGCGCGAGCACGAGCCGGCCGACCAGCTGCATTTCGTCACGGAGGGCTGGGCGATGCGGTTCAAGCCGACGCGCGGCGGCGACCGGCAGATCGTCGGGCTGGCCGTGCCCGGCGACCTGGCCAACATCGACTCGTTCCTGTTCCGGGAACTGGATTACAGCGTGCGCGCGCTCACCCACGCGGTCGTCGTGCCGGTCCCGCGCGACCGGTTGCTGGCGCTCGCGGCGGAGCATCCGGGCATCGCGCGGGCGCTCACCTGGACCGCGCTGGTCGAGAACGCGACGCTGAGCCAATGGGCGTTCTGCCTGGGCCGAAAGAACGCGGAAGGGCGGCTCGCGCACCTGCTGTGCGAGCTGGCGATCCGGCTCGGCCAGACGGGCGACGCCGCGCGGTTCGAGCTGCCGCTGACGCAGGAGCATCTGGCCGACGCGCTCGGGCTCACCGCGGTCCATGTCAACCGCATCATGCAGCGGCTGCGCGCCGACGGGCTGATCGCGACCGCCAACCGCGCCGTCACGATCCCCGACACGGCGCGGCTGCGCGAAGTGGGCGACTTCGATCCCGCCTATCTGCATTTGGGCGACGACGCGCGACACGCCGGCGACCGCGCGCCCGCGGAGGAGGAACGGCCGTGGCGGGCGGCGTGAACGGCCTGTCCACCGGCTGCCGTCCGGCGCCCGATCCCGACCTGCCGCTGCGCGAGGTCAACCACCGCTGCGCCAACGACCTGCAGCTCGTGGTCAGCCTCCTCTCGCTCCAGAGCCGGGGCGCGACGAGCGCGGAGACGCGCGACGCGCTCGACGACGCCACCAAGCGCGTGGGCGTCCTCGCCCGCGCGCGCGCGGACATGAACCGGGAGGACCCGTCCGACCTGCGGACGGCGTTGCGCCAGGTGTGCGAGGCGCTGCACGCCCAGGCCGAACCGCGCGCCATCCTGGTGTCGATGCGCGTCGAGCGCGAGGTGGACGGCCTGGCGTCCAAACAGGTCATGACGGTGGCGCTCGCCGTCAACGAGCTGGCCACCAACGCGATCAAGCACGCGTTCGAAGAGGGCCAGAGCGGGCACGTCGCGATCACCGTGCGCGGGAGCGACCGCGAGGCCGTGATACTGGTCGACGACGACGGCCTGCCCTTTCCCGAGCTGGAGGGACGGCGCGGCGGCGGCATGGGGCTGGAACTGGTCAAGCGGCTGGTGGCGTCGATCGGCGGGATCGTCATCCCGCCGCCGAGCGGCACCAAGATCTTCGAAATCAGGGTGCCGGTCGCGGCCTGAAGGACGGCGGGGCGCGTGCGTCCGGCGGGATCCTCCCGCCCGGCGTCCCGGTCCCGGAAAGCAGGAGGTCGTCATGCCGCGCTACTTCTTCCATTCGGCCGACGGGGTCCGCGAACCGGACCGGGACGGCACCGAGCTTCCCGACATCGCGGCCGCGCAGCTGGAGGCGATCAAGTACGCCGGCGAAGTCCTGACGCACACGCCCGAGACGCTTGGGGACAGCGGGCAATGGCGGGTCGAGGTCGTCGACGAGGGCGGGGCGCACCTGTTCACCGTCGTCACGCTGACCGTCCACGCGCCCGCGGAGGACCGCAGGCGGCGCGACCGCACCGACGCCGCGGGCCGCGAACACGGATAGCGCGCGTTCGGAAGCGGGACGGCGGGCATGACGGTGAACGACTGGTTTTGGGTCGGCTTCCACGGGATGGCGCTCGGCGCGGCGGTTCTGCCCGCCTACGGGTGGAGTCACCGGACGCGCGACGAGGAGAACCATGCCTACGTCCACCTGTCCGTGTGCCTGGCGGCGATGGCGTCGTACCTCGCCATGGCGACGGGCTACGGTTCGGTCCGGCTGGCCGACGGGCGCGACTTCCACTTCGCGCGCCATGTCGACCGGTCGGTGACGACGCCGCCGCCGCTGACCGGACTGGCGCCTACCGCGCCGCACTCGCCGTTCCGGCCCCGGGCGCTGCTGCCGGGGCTGCCGTTCACCGACGTCCACATGATCGTGACCGGGCTGTTCGCGGGCCTGAGCCCGACCGGTTCGGCGGC
>CAXTFF010000054.1:0-10988 GCA_964243325.1 uncultured Sphingomonas sp. | reverse complement strand
TGTCCTCGGCGAAGGTGCCCATCGCGCGCCCCGCGTCGTAGGCGTCCTCCAGCCCGTCGAGCATCATGTGGTCGAGCACGACGTCATGGCCGATGCGCGCGCCGCCGCGCATCTTCTTGAGGATGTAGGGAGCGTTCGACATGCTCTCCATGCCGCCCGCCACGACGAGGTCGGCGGAACCCGCCGCGATCATGTCGTGCGCGAAGATCGCCGCCTGCATCCCTGATCCGCATACCTTGTTGACGGTCGTGGCCTCGACGGAGGTGGGCAGTCCCGCGCCGATCGCCGCCTGGCGCGCGGGCGCCTGGCCGAGGCCGGCCGGCAGCACGCAGCCCATGAAGATCTTCTCCACGTCGTCCGGCTTCACGCCCGCGCGCTCCACCGCGCCGCGCACGGCGGTCGCGCCCAGTTCGGTCGCGGTCGCGCCGGACAGCGCGCCCTGGAACGCGCCCATCGGCGTGCGGGCGTAGGAGAGGATGACGACGGGATCGCTGGCCATGATCGGTGCTCCGGAAGATGTGGTCGCTCCATCTAATGCCGGGGCCGTGAAAAGGGAAATGGGCTAGGGCCCGAGCCGTGTTCGACTCGTTCCCACAGGCTATCCTCCTGACCCTGCTCGGCGCGATCGTCGGCAGCTTTGTGGCCACGCTGGTCGTGCGCTGGCCGGAGGGCCGCTCCGTCCTGCTCGGCCGGTCCTGCTGCGACGGCTGCGGCCGCACGCTCGCCGCGCGCGACCTGATCCCGCTGCTGAGCGCGCTCAGCTCGCGCGGGCGGTGCCGGACGTGCGGCGCGCGCATCGACCCCGTCCATTGGCAGGTCGAGCTCGCTTGCGCCTTCGTCGGTTTGAGCGCCGGACTGATCGCGGTCGATCCGCTCCAGGCGTCGGCGGGCGCGACGTTCGGCTGGCTTCTGGTCGGCTTGGCCGGGCTTGATCGGCGTGCGTTCTGGTTGCCCGACCGCCTCACCGCCGCGCTCGCGCTCGCGGGTCTGGCGGCGGGCGCGGCGGGCCTCGGCCCCGAGCTCCCGGACAGGCTGACCGGCGGCGCGGCGGGGTTAGCGAGCCTGTGGCTGATCGCGCGCGGTTACCGCTTGCTGCGTGGTCGCGAGGGGATGGGCGGGGGTGATCCCAAGCTGTTCGGCGCGATCGGGCTGTGGCTGGGCTGGCGGGTGCTGCCGACCGTGCTGTTGCTCGCCGGGCTGCTCGGACTCGGGATCGTCCTGTTCCGCCGGCTGACCGGCCGGCCGGTCGCGCGGGGCGACGCGCTGCCGCTCGGCACGCTGCTCGCGGCGGCGGCTTACCCGGCGTGGCTGGTCATGATAGGCTTCGCGCCATGATCGCCCTCACGCTCGCGCTGCTCGCCGCCGATCCGTCCTTGCTCGGCCCGATCGGTCGCCAAGCGCTTCCGGCCAAGGGCTGCGCCGCGTATCTGTGGGATGTCGCGCCCAAGCGCTCGCTGGTCGCGATGGCGACCGCCGACCCGGCACGGCTCCGCCTCCAGCTCGACGGCAGGACTGTCGTCGTCGCGCGCGGCGGGCAGCAGGGGAGCGCGGGGTTCGGCTTTGCGGGCGTGACCGAATACCGGGGCGGCGACGTCACCGCCGTGCTCGACATGGCGGTCCAGACCCGGCCCGACCTGACGGGCGGCGCGGTGGTGCCGACCGGCACGCTCCGCATCGACCGGCCGGGCCGCGACACGCTGGTGACGCCGGTCGCCGGGATCATCGGCTGCGCTTGAGGAGAGACGCATGAACATGGACGCCACCCTGGCGGCGCAGCGCGCGGCCTTCACGGCGGCGCTGCCCGAGCCGCTGTCGGTCCGCCGCGACCGGCTGAAGCGCGCGGCCGGGATGATCCGCGACAATGCCGGGCGCTTCTGCGACGCCCTGTCCGAGGATTTCGGGCATCGCAGCCGCGAGCAGTCGATGCTGACCGACATCGCCGGGTCGATCGCGCCGATCACCCATGCGCTCAAGAACCTCGAGCGGTGGGCGAAGCCGGAGCGCCGCGCGGTCCAGTTCCCGCTCGGGCTGCTCGGCGCGCGCGCCTGGGTCGAGCATCAGCCGCTGGGCGTGGTGGGGGTGATCGCGCCGTGGAACTTCCCGGTCAGCCTGGTCATGAGCCCGCTGGCGGGCGTGTTCGCGGCGGGCAACCGGGCCATGGTGAAGCTGAGCGAATACACCCCCGCCACCGCCGCGCTCTTCGCCGAGTTGGCACCGGGCTGGTTCGCGCCGGACGAGCTCGCCTTCGTGGCCGGCGGGCCGGAGGCGGGGCAGGCGTTCGCGGGGCTGCCGTTCGACCATCTGCTGTTCACCGGGGCAACGGCGGTCGGGCGGCACATCCTGCGCGCCGCCGCCGAGAACCTGACGCCCGTGACGCTGGAGCTGGGCGGCAAGTCGCCCGCGATCATCGGGACGGGCGCGGACCTTCGCCAAGCGACCGAGCGGATCGCGATCGGCAAGATGCTCAACGCCGGGCAGATCTGCCTCGCGCCCGATTACGTCCTCGCGCCCGCCGAGCGGGAGCAGGCGGTGGTCGACGGGCTGAGCCAAGCGGTGGCGCGGATGTATCCCACGCTGCTGGACAATCCCGACTACACGGCCGTCATCAACGACCGGCACCACCAGCGCTTGCACGACTGGCTGGACGACGCGCGGGCCAAGGGGGCGACCGTCGAGGTCGTGAACCCGGCCGGGGAGGACTTCGCGGGGTCGAACGGGCGCAAGATGCCGCTCCACATCGTCCGGGGCGCGACGGACGACATGACGGTCATGAGGGACGAGGTGTTCGGGCCGATCCTGACGATCCTGACCTATGCGGGCATCGACGACGCGGTCGCGCAGGTGAACCGGCGCGGTCGGCCGCTGGGCCTGTACTATTTCGGGCCGGACGCGGCGGAGCGGCGGCGGGTGTTGGACCGGACCCATTCCGGGGGCGTAACGATCGACGACGTGGTGCTCCACAACGCGATGGAGGACCTGCCCTTCGGCGGGGTGGGGCCGTCGGGGATGGGGGCGTATCACGGGCTGGACGGGTTCCGGACGTTCAGCCACGCGCGCGCCATGTTCAAGCAGTCGCCGCTCGACGTGGCCAAGCTCGCCGGGCTGAAGCCGCCCTATGGCGCGGCGACCCGGCGGTCGGCACTGCGGCAGATCGGCAACTAAGCCCCGGCTTTCGGGTCGAAACGCGATCGCAACCTGTTGCGGCGTACGGGTGCGGCCGGTAGCGATGGCCGCTTGGGTGTGGGGGCGTTTCGGGCGTGCGTTTGGAAAGTGGCCGTCATCACTGGCTCGCCGTCGCGCTCGTCCTCGCCGCGCCCGTCGAGGCGCAGCTGAACCAGCCGGGCGCCGCGCCCGCGCAAGGTCCCGACGTCCCGCGCGCGGAGGTGGAGCGCGCCGCCCCGTCGCAGGACGATGCGCCGATCGTCCCGGAGGCGGAGTTCGACGCCGCGCTGCCGCCGCTGTCGGGCGACCTGAACGCCCCGCTGGAGCCGATGCGCGACACCGCGCCCGCGCCGCTGCCCCAGGCGACGACCACCCAGGCCGGCCCGGCGGTCGGCGACGCGATCGCGCCGGTCGGTCCCGAGGACCCGCAGCTGGCCCAGCCGCTCGAGCCGCTGGGCACGTTCAACAGCACCCCGCTCCAGAGCGCGGTCGACGTGGCCGACGCCGACGCGCCCGAGATCCGCTACGACACCGCGGTCGTCGGGCTCGACGCGCTGGAGCTGACGGACGAATGGCGCGCGCTGTCGGCGCTGCGCGAAGGCGACGGGAAGGCGGGCAACGCGATCCAGGTGGCCGAGCGCGCGCGCGAGGACGAGCGGCTGGCGGTGCGGCTGATGAGGTCGCTCGGCTATTACGACGCCACCGCCTCCTCCGCGGTCGAGCAGGACCCCGCGCGCAAGCGGTTGCGCGCGGCCGTCACCGCCACCCCCGGCCGCCTCTACACCCTGTCCTCCGTGACGGTGCGGGCGAACGCGACCACGCCCCCCGACCTGGTCCGCCGCGAGCTCCCCTTGCGGGTCGGCGACCCGATCGAGGCGGCGCGCATCCAGGGCGCGGAGGCGAATGTCCGCCTCACGCTGCCGCAACAGGGCTATCCCTTCATCGAGG
This sequence comes from uncultured Sphingomonas sp., assembly GCA_964243325.1. GTDB lineage: Bacteria > Pseudomonadota > Alphaproteobacteria > Sphingomonadales > Sphingomonadaceae > Sphingomonas. Next base: position 6,878 of record CAXTFF010000054.1, on the reverse strand, counting down.
TGGGCGAGCGCGACATCCTGCTGGAGGACGCCGCCCCGACGGGGGCCTACACGCTGCCTGTCACGACCGGCCCGCGCTCGTCTTTCGGGCGGCTGACCAGCGCGGGCGACTCGGTGTTCGACCTGGATCACCTGAACGTCTTTCCGCGCTTCGAGACGGGCGAGCTGTACGACGTGCGGCGCACGGACGACCTGCGCGACGCGCTGGTCGCGACCGGGCTGTTCTCGACGGTGGCGGTCGAGCCGGTGCGGACGGGGCGGCCGGGCCCCGACGGCACCGAGCAGGTCGACCTGCTCGTCCGCCAGGCCAAGGGCCCCGCGCGGTCGCTGAATGGGCAGGTCGGCTATTCGACGGGGCAGGGGCTGAGGCTGGAGGGCCAGTGGCAGCACCGCAACCTGTTCCCGCCCGAGGGCGCGGTGATCGCCAGCGTGGTGGCGGGCACGCAGGAACAGGGCGTGTCCGGGACCTTCCGCCGCTCCAACGCGGGCCGGCGCGACCGGACGTTCCAGGTCCTCGCCCAGGCGAGCCGCACGAATTTCGACGCGTTCGAGGCGTTCACCGGCACGCTGTCGGCGCGGTGGAGCTACGAGTCGACGCCGATCTGGCAGAAGCCGTTCACCTACAGCTACGGCGTCGAGGTGATCGGCACCAACGAGAACGTGTTCGACTTCGCGGAAGGCGACCGCGACCGGCAGACCTTCGGGATCGCCGCGCTGCCGGGCCAGGCGCAGTTCGACCGGTCGGACGACCTGCTGAACCCGACGCGGGGCTATCGCCTGCGGCTCAATCTCAGCCCCGAGACGTCGGTGCGCGGTTCGGTGCGGCCCTATGTGCGTACCTTGGTGGAGGGGACATACTACCAGCCGGTGAGCGACCGGCTGGTGATCGCGGGCCGCGTGCGGACGGGCAGCATCCTGGGCGTCGACCGCGACGACCTGGCGCCGTCGCGGCGCTATTATGGCGGCGGCGGCGGGTCGGTGCGCGGCTACGGCTTCCAGCGGCTCGGGCCGTTCGAGCCGGTGTCCTCGCTGACCCCCGACGAGGAGGGTAATGTCGACCTGGCCGACCTGCGCCCCATCGGCGGGCGTAGCCTGACCGAGTTCGCGCTGGAGGCGCGCTACCGTTTCGGCGATTACGGGATCGTGCCGTTCATCGACGCGGGCAACAGTTACGAATCGATCCTGCCGCGCGTGTCCGACCTGCGCATCGGCGCGGGCATCGGCGGGCGGTTCTACACCAATTTCGGCCCCTTGCGCGTCGATGTCGCGACCCCGCTCAACCCGCGTCCGGGCGACGGCAAGATCGCGCTCTACATTTCCATCGGGCAGGCATTCTGATGGCCGAGGACGTTGGCCTCGACGAGTCCGCGCCCGACCGCGAGGAGGCGATGCACACCGGGACGCCGCTCTGGCGGCGCATCCTGAAGTGGCTCCTCGTTACTATCCTCGTCCTGCTCGCGCTGGTCGGGATCGTGCTGCTGGGCATCAACACCGATCCCGGCCGCCGCTTCGTGGCCGACCGGATCGGCGAGTATGAGACGGAGACGGGGCTCAACATCAAGGTCGGCCGCATCGACGGCTCGATCTACGGCCGGATGATCCTGTCCGACGTGCGCGTGGCGGACCCGCGCGGGGTGTTCCTGACCTCGCCCCGGCTGGAGGTGGACTGGCGGCCCTTCGCCTTCGTCCGCAACCATGTGGACGTGCGCGAGCTCGGCACCCCGCTCGTCACGCTCTCGCGCCGTCCGCTGCTGCGTCAGGTCGCCACCGACCCGAACGCGCCGCTGCTGCCCGACCTCGACATCGACATCGACCGGCTCCGCATCGCGCGCTTCGCGATCGACCGGTCGATCACCGGTCGCCCGCACGCGCTGGCGCTGAACGGCGCGGTCCATATCGCCGACCGCCGCGCGCAGGTGAACGCCGACGCGCTCGCCATCCGCGGGCCGGGCGTGGCGGGCGGCGACCGGCTGCGGCTGCGGCTCGACGCGGTGCCCGAGCGCGACCGGCTGGCGCTCGACGTCAAGCTCCAGGCCCCGGTCGGCGGCGTCGTGTCGACGCTGGGCCGCTTTCGCGCGCCGCTCGCGGTCAGCGTCGACGGGCGCGGCGGGTGGGCGAGCTGGCGCGGCAAGGCGGTCGCGACGCTGGGCGGCGGCGAGCTCGCGAACCTGGACGTCCGCGCGACCGACGGCCGGTTCCGCGTCGCCGGGCGTACCCGTCCGGGTCTCTATCTCGCCGGCCCGGTCGAGCGGCTGACCGCGCCTTTCATGGCGGTGGAGGCCGACACCACGCTCGCCGAGCGCCGCGCCGACACGCGGATCAAGCTGCGATCGAACGCGCTGGTCGTCGACGCGGGCGGCGTGGTCGATCTGGCGACGAGCCGCTTCGGGAATTTCGCGGTCGACGCGCGATTGCTGACCCCCGGCGCGATCCTGCCGAACCTGGCGGGGCGCGACGTGAGCGCGCGGGTGGTGCTCGACGGCGCGTTCGCCACGCCGACGGTCGATTACAAGCTGCGCGCCGCCGCCCTCTCGTTCGGCGGCACGGGGGTCGAGCGGCTCTATGCCGAGGGGCTGGCGCGGGTGAACGCCGACCGCATCCTGGTGCCCGTCCGCGCGCGGGCGGCGCGGGTGACGGGGCTGAACGCCGCGGCAGGCGAGCTGCTGACGAACGTGTCGGTGAACGGCGACCTGGCGCTGTCGGGCACGAACGTCCTGTCGGACAATCTGCGGGTCCGGTCCGACCGGGTGGACGCGACGGCGATCGTCGTCGCGAACTACGCCACGGGCCGCTACACCGGCGCGCTGAAGGGCCGCGTCAACGATTACCGGATCGAGAGCATCGGCATCCTCGACGTGACGACCGACGCCAGGCTGGTCGCGGCGCCGGGCGGCGGGTTCGGGATCACCGGCCGCGTGGTCGCGCGCACGTCGCGCATCTTCAACGAGGGCGCGCGCACCTTCCTGGGCGGGCAGGCGGTCGTGCGCGCCGACGTGAGTTACGGCCCGACGGGGGTGATCGGCTTTTCGGGCGTCAGGTTGAACGCGCCGCAGTTCCGGATCACGCGCGGGTCGGGATCGTACAGCCCCGCGGGCGCGATCCTGTTCGAGGCGGACGGTCATTCGAACCAGTACGGCCCCGTGTCGGCGCGCGTCACCGGCACCGCGACCGCCCCCGTCATCGCCATCCGCGCGGCGCGGCCGGGGCTCGGCGTTGGGTTGGCGGGCGTCCAGGCGCGCATCGTCGGGCGGGGCGGGGCCTACGCCGTCACCGCCAGCGGCGGCACCACCTATGGCCCGTTCACCGCCGACCTGCTCGTGCGCCCGGGCGCGCAACTGGCGATCGACGTCCGGCGCGTCGTGTTCGCGGGCGTCGGCTTCACCGGCCGCGTCGTCCAGACCACCGCCGGGCCGTTCGCGGGGGCGCTCCGCTTCGCCGGGTCGGGGCTGACGGGCGAGCTCCAGCTGGCCGACCAGGGCGGCTATCAGCGCGCGGCGTTCACCGCCCGGGGATCGAACGCGCAGATACCGGGCCAGGTCGACTTCACCATCGGGCGTCTGATCGCGAACGGGACGGTGGTGCTGTACCCGGCCGCGCCGGAGGTGATCGCCGACGTCCAGCTCGCCGACATGCGCTACAACGACCTGGTGCTCCAGGCGGGGCGCGCGCGCGTCAACTATCGCGGCGGGCGCGGCACCGCGCAGGCGCTGCTGACCGGGTCGACCGGCGTGCCGTTCCGCCTGGCCGCCAACGCGCGGCTGTCACCGAACGATTATCTCGTCGCGCTCGCGGGCCAGGCGAACAACATCCCGTTCCGCACGGTGAACCCGGCGCGGATCACCGCCGCGAACGGTGTCTACACGCTCGCTCAGACGCGGCTCAACTTCGGGCAGGGCTCCGCGCGCGTCGCGGGCAGCTACGGCGCGGGACTGTCGGTCCGGACGCGGCTCGACCGGCTCGACCTCGCGACCTTCAACGCCTTGGGAAATCTGGGACTGGGCGGGCGGGTGACGGGCAGCCTCGACTTCTCGCAGGCGAACGACGCGACCTTCCCGACCGCCGACGCGCGGATCACCGTGGCGAACTTCACCCGCTCCAGCATCGCCGCCGTGTCGAGCCCGGTCGACATCGTCTTCGCCGGCCGGCTGGTGCCGACGGGCGGGCAGGCGCGCGCGCTGGTCAGGCGCGGCCAGACCGTGATCGGCCGCATGGTCGCCGACTTGACCCCGCTGCCGCCGGGCGCGGGTCCGTGGACGACGCGGCTGCTGGCCGCTCCTTTGCGCGGCGGCATCCGGTATAACGGGCCGTCGGCGGTGCTGTTCAGCCTGGCGGGGCTGCGGGGCCAGCAGCTGTCGGGGCCGGTCGCGGTCGCGGCGGATTTTTCCGGCCAGGTGCGGACCCCGCGTCTGAACGGCCTCGTGCGCGCGGACAACCTGACCTATCTCAACGAGACCTACGGGACGCGGCTGACGCAGATGCGGATCGCCGGGCGTTTCAACAACGATCGGCTCGAACTCACCCGGGTCGACGCGCGGGCCGGGCGCGGCACCGTGCAGGCGCAGGGCTCGATCGGTCTGGCCGCCGCTGAGAACTTCCCGATCGACATCCGCGCGGTGCTCGACCGCGCCCAGCTCGCGAGCAGCGACGCGCTGAGCGCGACCACGACGGGGAACCTGCGTGTCACAAGCGGGCTCCAGGGCGGGCTGATCCAGGGCGAGCTCCGGGTGCCCGAAGCGCGTTACCAGATCATCCGTCAGGGCCAGGCCGAGGTGCCCGAGCTGACGGGCGTGCGTCGTCGGAGCGACATCCGCGTCGCGCGGCCGACCGACCGGCCCGCGCCGCCGCCCGTCGGGCTGTTCCGCCTCGACCTCGCCTTACGCGCCAACAACGAGCTGTTCGTGTCGGGGATGGGGCTCGAGTCCGAATGGTCGATGGACCTGCGGGTCGGCGGGACCAACCTCGCGCCGGTCGTCACGGGCGGGCTCGACCTGATCAAGGGCGAGTACAGCTTCGCGGGGAAGCGGTTCGAGGTGACGCGCGGCCAGATCGACTTCCGCGGCGGGGCGCTCACCGATCCGGCGATCAACATCACCGCCTCGACCACGACCAACGGCATCACCGCCAACATCGTCATCACCGGCACGGGCCAGCGTCCGCAGATCGCCTTCACCTCGACCCCCGTGCTGCCGCAGGACGAGGTGCTGAGCCGGCTGCTTTTCGGGTCGAGCCCGGCCAACCTGTCGGCGACGGAGGCGATCCAGCTGGCCGCCGCGCTCAATTCGCTGCGCGGGTCGGGCGGGGGCGGGCTCAACCCGCTGGGCAAGCTGCGCTCGGCGACCGGATTCGACCGGCTGCGCATCCTGGGATCGGACCAGGCGACGGGGCGGGGCACCGCGCTCGCGGCGGGCAAGTACATCACCGACGACATCTATGTCGAAGTGGTGACGGACGCGCGGGGCTTCACGGCGACGCAGCTGGAGATCGCGCTGACCCGCGCGCTCAGCGTGCTGTCCTCGACCGGGTCGTTCGGCGGGTCGAACGTGTCGCTCAGATATTCCAAAGACTATTGAGGCGTTTCGCGGTAGGTTCCCGTTCGAAACCGACTGAAACGTCGGGGGAGAGCGGCATGGCTGAGCATTTCGACATGGTGATCGTGGGCGCGGGGATCTCCGGCGTCGGCATGGCCTATCACCTGCGCCGCCGCTGCCCCGACCGGTCCTATGTGATCCTGGAGGGGCGGGAGCGCACGGGGGGCACCTGGGACCTGTTCCGCTATCCGGGCGTCCGGTCCGATTCGGACATGCACACGCTCGGCTTCTCGTTCCAGCCCTGGGGCGCGGCCAAGGCGATCGCCGACGGGCCGAGCATCCGTACTTACGTCGAGGACACCGCGCGCGAGCATGGGATCGTCGACCATATCCGCTTCCGCACCCGCGTCGTGCGCGCGTCCTGGTCGACCGCCGACGCGCGCTGGACCGTGGAGGCGACGGGGCCGGGCGGCGAGGCGGTGAGCTACACCTGCGGGTTCCTGTCGATGTGTTCGGGCTATTACAATTACGCCCGTGGCTACACGCCCGACTTCCCGGGGGTGGGCGAGTTCGAGGGGCAGGTCGTCCATCCGCAGTTCTGGCCGGAGGGGCTGGACTATGCGGGCAAGCGCGTGGTCGTGATCGGCAGCGGCGCGACGGCGGTGACGCTGGTGCCCGAGCTCGCCAAGCGGGCCGCGCACGTCGTCATGCTCCAGCGGTCGCCCACATATGTGGTGTCGCGGCCCGCCGAGGACGCGGTCGCCAACTGGCTTCGCCGCCGGTTGCCGCACAAGCTCGCCTATGGCCTGACGCGATGGAAGAACGTGCTGTGGGGCATGTTCTTCTTCAATCTGGCGAGGAAGCGGCCCGCCAAGATCAAGGACCGGCTGCTCGGCATGGTGCGCGAGCATCTGGGGCCGGATTACGACGTCGCGACGCATTTCACGCCGCGCTACAATCCCTGGGACCAGCGGCTGTGCCTGGTGCCCGACGCGGACCTGTTCGCCGCGATCAAGGACGGCCACGCCTCCGTCGCGACCGACACCATCCAGCGGTTCACGCCGACGGGCATCCGGCTCGATTCGGGCCGGGAGCTGGAGGCCGACATCGTCGTCACCGCGACGGGGCTGGAATTGCAGCTGCTGAGCGGGGTCGAGTTCCGCATCGACGGCGAGGTCAAGAACCTGGCGGACACGCTCAACTACAAGGGGATGATGTTCTCCGACGTGCCGAACCTGTCGTTCACCTTCGGCTACACCAACGCCTCCTGGACGCTGAAGGCGGATCTTGTCGCGATGTACGTCTGCCGGCTGCTCAACACGATGACGCGCCGCGGCGTGCGCCAAGCGAC
>CAXTFF010000053.1:7679-10999 GCA_964243325.1 uncultured Sphingomonas sp. | reverse complement strand
GCTTCCTGATCCGCGATGCGAACGGGAACGGCACGGTCGACAGCGTCGCTGAAATGTTCGGCAACGCCACCCAGGGCGGCTTCGACGTGCTCGCCGGGTACGACAGCAACGGTGACGGCGCGATCACGGCCGCGGATGCGGTCTACGCGACGCTGCAGGTCTGGCAGGATAAGAACGAGGACGGCAAGACAGATGCGGGCGAGCTGAAGAGCTTGGCCGAGCTCGGCATCGTCTCGATCTCGCTCGCGTCGACAGCGCCGGCGACAGCGACCGAGATCGCCGGCAACGGGATTGCGCGCGAGAGTACATTCACCTTCGAGGACGGCCGCACCTACAAGCTGGCGGACGTCGTTCTCGACGCCAATGTCATAAACACGAAGTACCTCGGTGATAATACCGTGAGCGCGGCGGCAGAAGCGCTTCCGCAACTCTCCGGGTTCGGTACGGTAAAGGATCTACGGGTCGCGATGACCCAGGATGCCGCGCTTCTGGCGCAGGTGCAGGCGTTCGCGATGAATGCGACCAGCGACCTGGCCGCTCTAAAAACAGGTGCTGAGGCGATCCTGTACGCCTGGGCGGATGTCGATGGCTTGGCCGCGACTGCGATCGGCGCTGAGGGCTTTGACACTCGCAAACTCGCCTTTCTCGAAAAGTACACCGGTGCCGTGCTCATGCCGCGCGACGCGAACGGCACGCCCACGCTCGATAACCTGCCCGAGATGGAAGCGCTCTGGGCCGACCAAGTCACCCGACTCACGCTACGCCTCGTGGTGCAAGGGCCGATGGCGGCCGAGTTTGCGGAAGTGGAGTATCGTCCCGATCTCGACCTTCTGGTCGCCGAGAGCCCGACGGCGCTGGCCGACATCCTGCACCGCTTGATTGATGCTTTGCCTGTTGGCGATCATGCTGCGGCTGCCGCGCAATGGGCTGGGTGGGCTCCGCTCTTGGGCGCGCTGACCGAGTCCATGCTGCGCTCCGACGCCAATATCGTACTCGACGATTTCCTGTTTCAGCAGCTCGTGCGCGCGGTGGACGGCGTCGCTCAGCCGTTGTCGCTTGCCGAGCTGGCGAGCGGTCTGTCGCTCGAGGAGGTCAAGATCGGCACGGGCGGCGCGGATGCGCTTGGCCGGACGACTGGCGCCGAGACGACCGTGCTCTTCGGCGCGGGTGGTGATGACGTGCTGACCGGCGGGACCGGGCAGGACGTCTATGTGTTCGGTCAGCAGATCGGGCATGCGGTCATCAGGGACGTGGAGGCGAATCCGGCCGGTGACCGCATCCGGTTCGCGTTCCTGAATGCCGCAGACGTCACCGTGTCGCGGAGCGGTGCCGACCTCCTGATCACGGTCGACGCCACCTCCGAGACGATCCGGGTTAAGCACCAGTTCGCGGACGTGGTGCCGCTGTCGTCGGACGTGCTCCTCAGCGCCAATCAGGGCATCGAGGATATCCAGTTCGCCGACGGTACGATCTGGGAAGCTCCGGAGATCATGGCCGCCGTCGGCACGGGTTCAGACGGCAACGATCATATGATCGGAACCATGCACTCCGACGTTTTTACCGGCGGCAGGGGTAACGATCGGCTCGAAGGGGGTGACGACGCCGATCTCTACGTGGTCAACGCTGGTGATGGTCAGGACGTCATCAGCGACGTGCAATCGACCCCGCTGCTCCGCGCGGCCGATATGGTCGTCTTTGGTGATGATCTCGCGTCCGAGGACATCGCCGTCTCGCGCGTGGGCGTTGACGGCAATGACCTCCTTTTCACGATCGGCGACAGCGGTCAGAGTCTGCTGATCGAAGGCCAGTTCGCTTACAGCGTGCTGGGCTACAACGCCAAGCTCGCGTCCAATAGCCGGATCGAGGTGTTCGCGTTCCGCGAGTACGCAGAAGGATGGTCGAGCAAAGACCTGCAGCAGAAGCTGATCGCGCAGTCGTCCACCGACGGCGATGATACAGTCATCGGCTTTGGTGACGACGACGTGTTCGATGGCGGGGCTGGCGACGACCTGCTGGTCGGAATGGACGGCCAGGATACCTACAGTTGGGGCCGGGGTGACGGCAGCGACGTGATCCAGGAGCGCTCGCAGTACCTCGCGATCGATGTGGGTCTTGGAGGCATGTCGTTCACGGGCGCGGCGGACACGGTCGAGTTCAAGGGCCTGGTCCGCGATGACCTGATCTTCTCCAGGCCGACCGAGGCTGCCGATCTTGTCGTGACCGACAAGCTTACGGGCGAGACCCTGACCGTCTACGGCCAGTTCGCCGGCTTCCAGACGGGATCGTTCGGCGCGCAGTGGATGGACCGGGTCGAGTGGTTCGAGTTCGCGGACGGAACGCGCGTTTCGTGGCAGGAGGTGCTCCGGACCGTGACCACGGGCACGGACGGTGCCGACCGCCTTTGGGGCGATCTGTACCAGGACACGCTATCGGGCGGACGCGGCGACGACCTTCTTTCCGGCAAGGGCTTCGGCGACACCTACAGGTTCAACCTTGGCGATGGGCACGACACGATCGCGGACGGGAACACTGACGTGCTCGGCAGCGGGTTCGTGGCCGTCGACCGTCAGCCCGACATCCTCGAGCTCGGGGCCGGGATCCTGCCCGAGGACATCGTCTTCGCCCGCAACGGGAACTCGGTCGACCTGGTGATCGGCACGAACGGCGATCGCGTGACGCTCCAAGGCCAGAACGCTTTCCTCAACACGCAGGTGTTCGGCGTTATCTCCGTCGACCGCATCGAGGAGGTGCGTTTCGAGAACGGGACGATCTGGACCTGGGAGGAGGTCAATCGCCGCGTCATCGAGCATTTCACGACTTCTGGGAACGACGTCACCGAGGGCTTCGCGCTCGAGGACCGGTTCGAGAAGAGCGCCGGCAACGACGTGCTGATCGGGGGCGACAGCGCCGACACCTACGTGTTCGGCGTGGGCGCAGGCCAGGATACGATCCGGGAGTCCGTCGAGGACATCCTCTACAGCGACGAGGACACGGTCGAGTTCGACGCGACGGTCGCACCGGGTGACGTGACGCTAAGCCGGAGCGGTAACGACCTTGTCCTGTCCCTCACTTCCGGCGACACCCTGCGGATCGCGGGCGAGTTCGACAACCTCGAGTGGTTCACGCTCAACGACATCGAGACCTTCCGCTTCCGCGACGGCACGGTCTGGACCAAGGGGGACGTGCAGCGGAAGCTCCTGGAGTCCACGTCCGGGGCCGACCACCTCATCGGGTTCAATTCGGCCGATGAGCTCATTGGCGGCCTAGGCGATGACATCATGGAGGGACGCGACGGACCGGACACCTACCGGTTCGATCGC
>CAXTFF010000053.1:0-7669 GCA_964243325.1 uncultured Sphingomonas sp. | reverse complement strand
GGGCAGCGACGTCATTCGGGAGTCGGTGTCGATCGCGGTGGTCTCCGAGTTCGATCAGATCGTGTTCGGCGCGGGGCTTCTGCCCGACGATATCACAATATCGCGCGACGCCACGGATCTCGTGCTGACCGTCACGGCCACAGGCGAGAAGCTGCGGGTCGAGGGTCAGTTCGGCTTCACGAGCTTCTACGCCTGGAGTGACGTCGAGCTGTTCACCTTTGCGAACGGCACGAGCTGGACTGACCTCGACGTGGCGGCGAAGCTCGCGATCGGCACAGCCGGCGACGAGCGGCTGCTGGGTACCTTCCGCTCCGATCAGCTCGACGGCAAGGCCGGCACCGACGTGCTGGAGGGTGGTGACGGCAGCGACACCTACCTGTTCGGCCGCGGCTATGGTCCCGACACGATCGTCGAGACCGTAACCGATGCAAACCTGCCCGATAGCGACACACTGAGGTTCGGGGTGGATGTACTGCCCTCGGACATCGCGGTGTCGCGCAACGAGAATGACCTGATCTTGACCATCGTCGGTACGCAGGATGTGGTCACGATCAAGGGCCAGTGGGGCCAGACGGCTTGGTTCAGTTGGACCGACATCGAGAACTTCGCCTTCGCCGACGGTACGGTCTGGACCAAGTCCGAGGTGGCCGCCCGTATGAACGCCGGCACCCCTGGGGATGACGTCCTGATCGGCACGGGTGGCAACGATCGCCTGGACGGTGCGGCGGGCAACGACCGGCTGGAGGCGGGCGAAGGCTCGGACACCTACGTGTTCGGCCGCGGCTATGGACAGGACACGATACGCGAGCATGTCGACCATGTCCTAATACCGGATGACGATCGCGTCGTTTTCCAGGCAGGTATCGACGCGGACGATCTGGTGCTGTCGCGCAACGGCGACGACCTGATCGTCGCGCTCGCCGGCACGCAGGACAAGATCACGATCCAAGGTCAGTTTAGCCAGCTGGCCGGGTACTCATGGCACGACATCGAGCGGTTCGAGTTTGCGGACGGCACGTTCCTGACCAAGGACGAGATGCGCCAGAAGCTGCTTAGCGGCACGCCGGGCGACGACCACATTGTCGGCTTCGGCTCGCACGACGTGATCGATGGCGGTCCCGGCAATGACACGCTTGAGGGCGGTGAAGGGTCCGACACCTACCGCTTCGGGTTCGGTGACGGCCGGGATCTCATCATCGAGACCTTGCTGGACGGCCGCTCGACGGAGGACGACACGCTCGCGATGAAAGCCGGGGTGAACCCGTCCGATGTGACCGTGAGCCGCACCGGTCAGGACATGATCTTCACCCTCACCTCGGGCGAGACCATCCGCGTCCAGGGCCAGTATAACGAGGGTGCCAGCGAGTTCCTGAGCTACAACGACGTCGAGCGGGTCACGTTCGCCGATGGGACCGTCTGGTCCAAGTCGGAGATCGATCGCCGCAGCCTGCACGCTACCGCTGGCGATGACGTGCTGCTCGGGTCCTTCTTCGCACAGGTATACCGAGGCCTGAGCGGGAACGACCAATTGGAAGGCGGCCGCGCGAACGACACTTACATCTGGGCGCGAGGCGACGGTGCCGACGTGATCGTCGAAGGCCCCGAGGAGGGCAGCGGCGACACACTCGTGTTGGAGGGCATCAACTCCGCAAATGTGACGGTCACGCGAAGCGGAGCCGACGCCACCATAGTGATCGCGGAGAGCGCTTCTGGCGCGGGTGATGGTGGCTCCGTGGTCCTGCGGAAGTCGCTGGACGCCTACTACAACCAAGGCGTCGATCGGGTCGTCTTCGAAGATGGTGTGGTGTGGACTCAGGCGACGTTGCGGCAGATGCTGATATCGTCGGCAGGCACTCCGGGCGATGACGTGATTACCGGAACATCCTCCCCCGACATCATTGCGGGAGGGCGAGGCAACGATACCCTAAACGGTGCGGGAGGCAGTGACACTTACATCTGGGCGCGCGGTGACGGAGCCGACAGGATCACGGAGACGGTGGAGAACGGCAATTTCGATAAGCTGATTCTCGAAGGCGTGAACGCGGGCGACGTGACCGTCAGCGCAAATGGCATCAATGCGACGCTCACCATCGCCGAGAGCACGCCTGGCGCAGGCGATGGCGGCTCGATCGTCCTCGATCATACCTTCGACGAATATTATGGTCAGGGAGTCGATCAGATCGCGTTCGCCGATGGCGTGGTCTGGACCCGTAGCGATCTGCGAGCGGCCTACTTCCGGTCGGCTTCCACCCCGCTCAACGACACGATCTCCGGGTTCAACACGAACGACACGATCCGGGCGGGCAAAGGCGAGGACGCGCTCAACGGCCAGGGTGCCAGCGACATCTATATCTGGGCTCGGGGAGACGGGAATGACCGGATCACCGAGTGGGTCGAGAACGGCAACTCCGACAAGCTGATCCTCGAAGGCGTGAACCCGGGTGCGATCACCGTCGGCCGCAACGGCAACACGGCGACGCTTACGATCGCGGAGAGCGCGCCGGGAGCGGGCGACGGCGGCGTGGTCGTCCTCGAACACACCTTTGATGACTATTACGGTCAGGGCCTCGATCTGATCGCGTTCGCTGACGACACGGTTTGGACCCGCAGCGAACTACGGGCGGCCTACTTTCGGTCGGCGATCACTCCAGGTGACGACAACGTCTCCGGCTTCAACACGAACGACGCGATCCGTGCGGGCGCCGGCAATGATCTGCTTAGTGGCGGAGCCGGCAGCGACACGTACTTCTGGGCCAGGGGAGACGGGGCGGACCGGATCACTGAATGGGTCGAGAACGGCTATTCGGATAAGCTAGTGTTGGAGGGTGTCGACCCAGCTGCGGTCACCATCGGTCGCAGCGGCAACACCGCGACGCTGACCATCGCCGCAAGCGCACCGGGAGCCGGCGACGGCGGCTCCATCGTCTTGGAGCATACGTTCGACGAGTATTACGGCCAAGGTGTCGATTTGGTCTCCTTTGCCGACGGCACGGTGTGGAGCCGCGGCGATCTTCGAACGATCTATCTCCGGACGGCGTCGACCTCCGGTGCCGACGAGATTTCCGGCTTCAACACGAACGATACGATGCGCGCGGGCGCAGGCAACGATCTGCTCAACGGCCAAGGTGGCAGCGACACGTATCTTTGGGCACGCGGCGACGGCTCCGACCGGATCACCGAGTGGGTAGAAAACGGCTATTCCGATAAGCTGATTCTCGAAGGCATTCGCCCGAGCGAGGTCACCGCTGGCCGGAACGGCAACACGGTGACATTGACCATCGCGGAAAGCGCGCCGGGAGTTGGCGACGGCGGCTCGATCATTCTCGAGAACACGTTCGACGATTATTACGGTCAGGGTCTCGATCTGATCCTCTTTGCCGATGGCACCCTATGGAACCGTACTGACCTACAAACAGTCATTCTCCAGGCAGCGTCGACGTCGGGCAACGACACGCTGATCGGCGGAAGCGGAAACGACAACCTAAACGGCTTTGGCGGAGACGACATACTCTACGGAAATGACGGAGACGATCTCCTCGCAGGAGGGATCGGGAACGACATCATCTATGGCGGCCCAGGTAGCGACACCCTGCTCGGGGGCGCCGGCGATGACCTGCTGCTGCCCGAGACCGGCATCGATCGGGTCGAGGGCGGCGATGGCTTCGACGTGGTCGATATCCGGTATTTCTGGGGTGACGTCACTGTCGACCTGAGAGCCGGGTCCAATCAAGCCGACTTCCGCAATGGGGCTTTTGAGACTTGGATAGGGGTCGAGGGCGTCGTGTCCGGCGAAGGAAGCGATCTCCTGATCGGCAACGATCTGGTTAATCGGCTCTCCGGGACCGACGGCAACGATCGAATCGAAGGAAATGGCGGAAACGACCTGCTGATCGGCGGCAGCGGCGGCGATGAGCTGCTAGGGGGCGCAGGCGACGACGTGATCTTGCCGGAGACCGGAGGCGATCGCGTGGACGGAGGTGACGGCAGCGACACCGTCGATGTCGTCTATTTCACCGGAGATATCACTGTCGATCTTCGGCTGGCCGAGAATCAAGCTGACTTCCATATCGGAGCTTACGAGACTTGGCTGAACGTCGAGAACGTGATCTCCAGCTCCGGCAACGACACTCTGTTAGGGAACGACGTTGCTAATACCCTGAGCGGTAACGGCGGCGATGATCGCCTCGAAGGCAATGGTGGAAACGACGTCCTAAACGGTGGGGACGGGGCGGATGTTCTGATCGGTGGGCTGGGCCACGACACGCTTGCGGGCGGCGACGGGATCGACACGGCCGACTACAGCACCTCAACCGGAGATCTGACGATCAATCTCGGTCTGACCATCTCCCAACTCATTACCGCAGGCGAAACAGAGACTTTGACGGGAGTCGAGAACCTGTTGGGCGGGTCCGGCAATGACGCTTTAATCGGTTCGGCTTCAGGGAACATGCTTAAAGGCGGGGCAGGTGCCGATCGGCTTACCGGCGGGCTCGGCGATGACAGCTTGGATGGCGGGCTAGGCATGGATGTCGCGGTGTTCGCGGGCTCCAAGGCCAGCTATTCGATCGTGACCTCGGGCGGCACCACCACGATCAAGGATAATGCCACCACGACCGATGGCGACGACGGCACCGACACGCTGGTCGGCATCGAGACCGCCCAGTTCAAGGACGGCAGCCAGGGGATCGCCGCGCCGATTATTTTGGATCTCGACGGCAACGGCGTGCGCGCGACCGACCAGGGCCACTCCAAAATCAAGTTCGACTGGGACGGCGACGGCAAGAAGAACGCGACCGGTTGGGTCGGCAAGGGCGATGGCCTACTCGTCTTCGATCGCAACGGCGACGGCAAGATGAGCGGAGCGGACGAGCTCTCGTTCGTAAACGATAAGGCGGGTGCCAAGTCCGACCTAGACGGGCTGACCGCGTTCGATAGCAACGCGGACGAGTTGTTCTCGTCGCTTGATGAGCAGTGGTCCTCGTTCCGGGTGTGGGTCGACAACGATACGGACGGCAAGGTCGACAAGAAGGAGCTGCGCTCGATGGCCGACGTGGGCATCGCGTCCATCAACTTGGCAGGCCAAGCGGTTGATCGAACATGGGACTGGGGCGAGACGGTGACGGTCAACACCGGCACGTTCACGCGCATGGACGGGTCCATCGGAGGGTTTAGCGACGTGGCGCTGAGCTATGCCGCGGGTCCGCAGCCCCGGGCGGTATCGCTGGACATGGGTGAGCAGCTCGCGTCGGATTTGTGGTCAGGTCTGTATGAGCACAGGGCGTTCGACGGCGTACTACTCTAGTTCCGTCAGGCTGCTGGTGTCAAAACGGATTAGTTTGAGACCAGCAGCCCGCCGCGACTTTTTTGGCAACCTGTTTTGCGCAAAACCGCCGCTGAGAATGAGGAACCTACTCGAACTTCGCCAGCGCATAAGGTGGCCGCGCATCGCGTCCGGTTCGACGAGGTGGGAAGTGGCCGTTGAACAGCGCGCGGAGTATCGGCGCTCGGCGCACCGCATGCTGGTGGAAACCGTAGGACAGCGCGCCCGCAACAAGAACGGCCAGCGCATATTCCAAATGGACGTTCCATGACACGCGCCCGAGCGCGGCGTTCAGCACCGCCAGGATCGGGAAGTGGACGATGTACATCGTCATCGCCGCATCGGACAGACGCCGCACGAACGGGTCGACCGAGTGGATCCCGGTCGCCGAGCGGAGCACCAGCACCGCGACGAGCACGGGGCAGGTCGACAGCCCGAGCACCAGGATCGCGATGGCACCCGTCCCGCCTACCGCCCCGATGCCGGTCCAGGACGCTGCGAGCTCGACGAGCAGGGTGACCGCCAGCGCCGCGACCGGCGCGCTGACATCCGACACGAGCGCGGCGCGCAGCTTGGCCGCGCGGCCGAGCAGCGCTCCCAAAAAGAACATGGGCGCGTAGGTCGGAATGTTGTTCACCAGATCGGCCGCCTCGGTCGTGAACGGCCCCCAGCGGTGGGATGCGAACGCCGCGCCGCCCATCAGTACCGCGGACAAGGCCGCGGTCGGTGCGAGCACCAGCAGCTGAAGCCTTCGGACGCCCAGGCCGCCACGCTCCAGCCGGCCGATCACGGCGAAACGCCGGTCCAGGGCGTCGAGCAGCGGCAGGATCGGCAGGTAGATCAACAGCGCGAGCAGGAACCATAGGTGGTGAACCGCGAACGGACTCGGCGTTTCTTGGCCGTTCAGGCTACCTGCATGACCCAGCGCCGCGATCAGCGGCCCCGTCACGACAACCCCCGTGATCAGCGGCACCGCGATCCGGACGGCCCGCCGCCTCGACCAGCCGCCCGCCTCGCGCCTCCCGCTGGCGATCCCGGCGGGCAGCCCGGAGATCACCATGAAACCCCCCATGCGGAAATGCGCGGCGTGAGAGCGGAAGCTCAGGACGGCTGCATCTTGCAGCTGACATCCTGAACGGCTTCGTCGGCGATTGCGCGAACGGCCGCGCTGGGGTTCTCGACTTGCGCGAGCTCGGGCGCTTCCACCCGAAGGTGTTTGATCCCCGCGCGCCATTGGCGACGCCACCAGTCATTTGCCGCTCGGGCATCGATCGTCGACAGGCGGGTTTGGGCGTGGCGTAGCAGCTCGTCGGGCGAGATCAGGTCGCGTCCGTCTGCAAGAGCGTGCGACAGGTCTTTCGCCAGCTCGACGTTAGGCGCTCCGGCCATGTCGTTGGCGCGGCGTTCGAGATCCCCGGTTACATCCCGCTTCGCCGTCGTCCATTCCGTTTCGGACCAGCCAGTCGTGCTTAGGTTGCACGTCGCCTTCTTCAGTCCAGCGACGCCCGACCGCCATCGACCGGGTACGAAGTCGTCCCAGAGGATGAGCAGGCGATGGCCCTGCTCGCCATTCTCAATGAACAATCCGTATTTTCCGGGCGGATAGTCCGGCCGCGCCAGTGCCAGCCGGTTGTTGACTGCCCGGACCGCCAGCATGTCCATCAGCATCGCCTCGGCCTGGCCGGCTCGTGAAGCTGGCGGCGCAGGCAAGGGCGTAACGACGGTCATCATCGCGACATTGCGCCCATATTTAAGATCCGAGTGGCTGATCGGCGCGATGCGGCCAGACTGGAAACGGGGAGGCGGAAGGCGGTTTAGTACCGGACCGACGCCCTGCCAGCTATCGAACCGCTTGCGGATGAGCGCTTCCAACTGGGCTGGATTTACATCGCCGACGATCACGATCATGGTGTTCGCGGGTCGGTACAGGCGGTGATAGAGGGCGCGGATAGTCTCGACGCTCGCGGTGGGCACGTCGTCTGAGTTCTGGGCGTCGATCACGTCGGTGGGCGAGCCCGGTGCCACGGCTGCGATGTAACGGGCGTAGATATCGTTGCCGAGTTTCTTGTCGGCCATCTCCCGCATCACGCTCGCTCGTTCGGCATCGACCGCGTCGGCCCGGAAGGTCAGCTCGCCCGCCACCTCGCGGAATAGCCCTAGCAACGTGTCGAGGTCGGCGGGATTAGTGCCGCGGGTCGCGACGAAATAGTTGCTCTCCCGCCAGCTCGTCGACGCGGCGGTGGGCGCGGGGAAGGTAAGCGGCAAGCCGACGCTCGGAAAGCGATGCAGTTCGCCCGGAGCGGCAATGGTTGGGCTCCTGAACACGACATGCTCGACTAGGTGAGCTAA
>CAXTFF010000052.1:0-11023 GCA_964243325.1 uncultured Sphingomonas sp. | reverse complement strand
CGCTTTCGTTGGCGACGATCTCGAAATGATAGGTCTCGCCGCGGATCACGACGCCCAGCGCGACGAACGCGTCGTAGGACTCGGCCGCGAGCGCGACGGCGCCGGGGACTTCGAGCGCGCCGGGGACGGTGATCGTCTCGTGCTCGTGCCCCGCCGCCTCGATGGCGGCGCGCGCGCCGGCCAGTAGCAGGTCGTTCAGATGGTCGTAGAAGCGCGCCTCGACGATGAGTATTCTTGCCACCCGACTATCTCCCGTCACCCCGGACTTGATCCGGGATCCCGCTTAAACTCGCAGCGCAGAAGAAGAAAGCGGGACCCCGGGTCGAGCCCGGGGTGACGGAGGGGGGTGGGCTACTCGCCCCCGGTGCCGGGGATCGCGCGCTCGCCGACGATGGAGAGGCCATAGCCGCCCAGCGCGACCAGCGTGTGGTGGGTGTTGGTCAGGAGCACCATGTCCTGCACCCCCAGCTCCGCCAGGATCTGCGCGCCGACGCCGTAATCGCGCAACTCCTCGATCTCCGGGGCGCCGGCGCCCTTGCCCTCGCCGCGCAGCTTGATGAAGCGCGAGACCGAATCCTTCATCGGCCGGTTGATGACGACGATGACGCCCGCGCCCTCCTCGGCGATCAGTTCCATCGAACGGGGCAGGAGACCCGAACGCTCGGTCTCCTCGCCGAACATGTCGACGAAGTACGACGCGGTGTGCATCCGCACGAGCGTGGGCTTGTCCGGGTCGATCCGGCCCTTGACCAGCGCGATCGTCTCGTCGCCGCTGGCCTTGTTGTAGTACGTGATCGCGCGCCACCCGCCGCCCCAGCGCGACTGGAACGCCATCTCCGCGCGCTTTTCGACCAGGTGGTCGTGGCGGCGGCGATAGGCGATCAGGTCGCGGATCGTGCCGATCTTCAACCCATGGAACTGCGCGAAGGTGACCAGGTCGTCGAGGCGGCTCATGGTGCCGTCCTCGTTCATGATCTCGCAGATCACGCCCGACGGATTGAGGCCCGCCAGCCGGGACACGTCGACCGCCGCCTCCGTATGCCCCGTCCGCACCAGCACGCCGCCGTCGCGCGCGACCAGCGGGAAGACGTGGCCGGGCGTCACGATCTCCTCGCGCCCCTTGGACGAAGCGATCGCGACCGCCACCGTGCGCGCGCGGTCGGCGGCCGATATGCCCGTCGTCACCCCGTCGCGCGCCTCGATGGACACCGTGAACGCGGTCTCGTGGCGGGTGCCGTTGTGCCGGCTCATCAGGTCGAGCCCGAGCTCCTCCACGCGGCGTTTCGTGAGCGCCAGGCAGATGAGGCCGCGGCCGTATCTGGCCATGAAGTTGATCGCGTCGGGGGTCGCCATCTGGGCGGGGATGACGAGGTCGCCCTCGTTCTCGCGGTCCTCGTCGTCGACCAGGATGAACATGCGGCCGTTCTTGGCCTCGTCGATGATCTCCTCCGGAGAGGAAAGAAAGGCGTGGCGCAGGCGCGCGAGTTCAGGCCGGTTCGAACTAGGCTGCACGGTAGCCCTCCATGCGTCGCAGGTAGCGCGCGAGCACGTCGATCTCGATGTTGACCGCGCTGCCGACCTCCAGATCGCCCAGCGTCGTGGCACCTCGCGTGTGCGGGATGACGTTGATCCAGAAACGGCTGCGCGGCCCCTCGTCGGCGACGCCGTTGACGGTGAGCGAGACGCCGTCGACCGTGATCGACCCCTTGCCCGCCACATACGGGGCGAGTTCGGCGGGGACGGCGATCTCGATGCGCCTGGAGTCGCCCTCCGGTGTGACCGCGACGACTTCGGCCAGGCCGTCGACATTGCCGGTGACGATATGGCCGCCCATCTCGTCGCCGAGCCTCATCGCGCGTTCGAGGTTGAGGCGGCGGCCTTCGCTCCACTGGCCCCGCGCGGTGCGGCTCAGCGTCTCGCCCGACACGTCGACCGCGAACCAGCCGGGCGCACCTGGCGGCGATTTGTCGACCACGGTCAGGCAGACGCCCGAACACGCGATCGACGCGCCCAGATCGACGGTGCCGGTGTCGTAGCCGGTCGCGACGACCACGCGCGTGTCGCCGCGCGCCTCCACGCGGGCGACCGTGCCGATGTCGGTGATGATGCCGGTGAACATGGCGCTAGCTCCTCCCGCGCTCGTAGACCTCCACCCGGTCCCCGCCAAGCCCGCGCGCGTCGTGGAGCCGCCAGCGGCCGTGCGCGCGCGCGAGGTCGGCGAGGCCCATGTCGCCGATCGCGGACAGGCCGGCGCCGATGACGACCGGAGCTCGGTAGAGGAGAAGGCGGTCGACGAGGTCGGCGGCGAGGAACGCGGCGGCCGTGGCCGCGCCGCCCTCGACCAGGAGGTGGTCGACGCCCGCGAGGTCGGCGATGGCGTGGGGGGCGGGGATGGTCTCCCACCCGTCGCTTTCGCCAGGGTCGCGGCCGGTCAGCACCACCCGCCGCGGCGACCGCGCCTCCAGCCCCGCCAGCCGCACGTCGAGCTTCGGCGCGTCCGCCTCCCGGGTTCCGCGCCCGACCAGGATCGCTTCGTGCCGCGCGCGTTCGAGGTGGGCGTGCGCGCGCGCCTCGGGCCCGGTGATCCACCGGCTCTCGCCCGAGGGGAGCGCGATGCGGCCGTCGAGCGAGGTGGCGAGCTTGAGCGTGACGTGCGGCCGGCCGTGGGTCCGACGCGTCAGGAAGCCCGCCATCGACCGCCGCGCGTCGTCCGCGCGGACGCCGACCGTCACCGCGATGCCCGCTTGCCGCAAGCGCGCGAGTCCGCCGCCGTCCGTGCGCGGATCGGGGTCGCTCATCGCCGCGACCACCCGCGCGACACCCGCCGCGATCAGCCCGTCCGAACAGGGCGGACCGCGCGTCGAGCGGTGCGCGCACGGCTCCAGCGTCGTGTGGCAAGTCGCGCCGCGCGACTGCGCGCCCGCCTGGGCCAGCGCCATCGCCTCGGCGTGCGGACGCCCGCCCGGTTGCGTCCAGCCGCGCCCGACCACGCGCCCTTCGCGCACGAGGACGCAGCCGACGCTCGGATTGGGTGCGGTCCGCCCCCGCCCGCGCTCGCCGAGCGCCAGCGCCGCGCCCATCCAACGCGGGTCCCGATCCGGATCGGGGTCGGTCAGAGGCCGACGCTCTCAAGCTTGTCGTCCAACCGCTTGAACGACGCCTGGCGTTCGAGCTCCAGCTTGCGGCGCTCGGCCAGCCGCTCGGCCTTGACCGCGCCGTCGATCTTCTGCTGCGCGGCGATCTCCGCATCGGTGCGGTCGAGCCGGTACTGCTCGACGTAGATGATGTCGGGCGTGTAGGTCTCCTCGACCTGCCCGTCGAACGCGAAGGCGTAGATGAAGAAGCCCGTCACCATCATGGCGAGCAACAGGAAGCCGAGCTCGTACGGCTCGCGCCCGTTCAGGAAGCGGCGCAGGTCGAGGAACGCGCGGATGGGCGACAGGCGGGCGAAGAACTGCATGGGCGGCAAGATAGTCGTCTCGCCAGGGCTTTGCGAGCCCGTGCGACCGAAGCCGCGTTCGGTCGTTCTAGCGGCGAGGAGATCCGCGATGCTCGAACACGTACCCGCCTGGCTGGGCCGCACGCTGTCGGGCGTGCGCGCGGGCGCGGAGAAGCTGGCGGTCGTCGAGCTCGGCGCGGGGCTGCCCGAACTCGAACTGATGAGCCCCGCTTTCGCGCAAGGGTCCCGCCTGCCGCCGCGCTTCACCGCCGACGGCGCGGGCGCGTCGCCGCCGCTCGTCTGGACCGAACCGCCCGCGGGCACCGCGCGGCTGGCGCTGCTGGTCGAGGACGCCGATGCGCCGGCGCCGCAGCCGCTGGTGCACGCGGTGGTCTGGGGCCTGGCCGCCGGGGCGGGACGGCTGGAGGAGGGCGCGATCGCGGCGGACGGCGACGGCTTCGCGGGGCGCGATGTCGGCCGCAACTCGTTCCACCGCGAGGGCTGGCTGCCGCCCGATCCGCCGACCGGCCACGGCGAGCACCGCTACGCGTTCCAGCTGTTCGCGCTCGACGCGCACGCGCCCGACCCGGGTGGGAACCCCGGCCGGGCGGCGCTGGTGGAGGCGATGCGCGGGCACGTGCTCGCGGCGGGACTGCTGGTCGGCACCTATTTGCGCGCGGAGCCGGCCCCCGTCGGGCCGGTCGGCGCGGCTGAACTCGCGTAGCTCAGGCGATGGGGATGAGGGGAACGGCCGTGCCGACGGCGATCGCGGCGAAGAACAGCGCGCCGACGCAGGAGACGATGACGCGCTGAGCGGACTGGAAGCGGTTGGTCATGGTGGAGGTCCTTCCCTGGTTTGCGGCGGTGCGAACCCTTCGCCCCGCCGATGCCGGAAGTGTTGCATCCCCCGTGCCAATTCGCACTGTTGGCCTGTTTCAGCGACTTAGCGAACGCGCGCTTTCCAGATTGGGATTTCCCGCCACGCCCGCGCGCGCGGATTGCGATTTGTTGGCGCTCAACCCGCGCAGAGCCGGTCGCGCCCGCCCGACTTGGCGGCGTACAGGAAGCGGTCGGCGCGCGCGAACGCCTCCTCCAGCGGTTCGCCCGCCGTCACCGCCGTCAGTCCGACCGACACCGTCACGCGCCCGATCAGCATGTCGGTCTCGCGCGATCGGAAGCGCTTGGTCGCCACGTCCGCGCGCGCGCCCTCCAGGATCGCCGCCGCGCGCTCGGGCGTCACGCCCGTCAGCAGCACCGCGAACTCCTCGCCGCCGTGGCGCGCGACCAGATGCCCGTCGCAGCCGGTGCGCAGCGTATCGGCGATCGCGCTCAGCACCCGGTCGCCGACGCCGTGGCCGTAGCCGTCGTTGATGCGCTTGAAGCGGTCGATGTCGCACAGCGCCAGGCAGGCGGGTCCGCGCCGCGCGGCGAACGCCTCCTCGAAGGCGCGGCGGTTGGGCAGGCCCGTCAGCATGTCGACGCGCGCGGTGACCTGCGCCTCGGCCAGCTTGGCGCGGAGCTCGTCGCCTTCGCGCGTCGCCTGCGCCAGCCGGTGCTCGGCGGCATGGACGCGCGCCAGCACGGCGCCCGTGATCCGCGCGAGCTCGGCCATGCCGCTCGCGGGCTCCGCCCGCTCCATCGCGGCCGCATGCTCGGCCAGGTCGCGCCCGAAGCCCTGCGTCTCCGCACGCACGTCGCGCATCACGCGGGCGAAATCCTCGACCTGCGACCAGGCCTCGCCCATCAGCCGCTGCGTCGCCGCTTCGGCCTGGGCCTTGCCGGCGGTCGCCGCGACCACCGTGCCGCCCAGCTCCTCGATATCGGCGCGGCTCAGGCGCACCCCGTCGTCGGTGATCCGCGTCACCGCCGCCGCCAGCGCCCCCGACGGGTTGCTGAGCACGTCATAGGCGAAATGGTAGTGCGCGGGCTCGGGCGACAGCCGGTGTTCGAGCAGGAACGCGCCGACGCGGGCGAACAGGTCGTCGCCCGCGCTCCCCGTCCGTCCCCGCCGCACCGCCGCGCCCCGCATTTCCGCTCCCCACGCACCCCGATCGAGAGGACGGCTTAGGTCGCATAGGTTAGGATTGCGTCACCGGGCTCGGGGCAGGCGCTTTACTGCCGCCAGCGTCATCGAGACGTGCTCGGCCGGGTTCATGTCGCTATGGACGAAGGCCACGCGCCCGTCGCGGCCGATGACGTAGCTGGTCCGGCTGGTGACGGTCCGCCCGCCGATCTGCTTGGGGAACGCGACGTCGTACCCGCTCACGACGCCCGGTCCCGCGCTCGCCACCGCGAACTTGCCCGCGCATTCGGTCGCCGAGAATTTCTGGAGCTGCTCGACCGGGTCGGCCGACATGCCGATCACGGTCGCCCCCGCCGCGCGGAACTCGCCCACCTTGTCGGCGAACGCGCGCGCCTCGGCGTTGCAGCCCGACGTGAAGGCGGCGGGGAAGAAATACAGCACCACCGGCCCGCGCTTGAGCTGCCGCGACAAGGTGACGTTGAACAGGGTGCCCGCCATCGCGCCGCGCGTGGTGAAGTCGGGCGCCCTGGCCCCGGGCGCGAGCGTCGCGAGGGCGGGGGAGGCGATGAGGGCGAGGCTGAGGGCGAGACGGCGCATGGAGGTACTCCAGAAGTGACGGACGGGTGCTACGCGCCCCGGCCCGGCATTGCCAGCCGCCCGCCGCCACGCCTAGACGGCCCGCCATGCGCGTGACCCGAGCCGACATCGACCTCGCCGCCCGCCTGGCCGATGCGGCGGGCGCGGCGATCCGACCCTATTTCCGTGCGGCCCACGGCGCCGAGACCAAGGACGACGGCTCCCCCGTCACGCTCGCCGACCGCGCGGCGGAGGCGGCGATGCGGCGGTTGCTCGACGCCGAGGCGCCCGGCGACGGCGTGGTGGGCGAGGAGTACGGCGAGAAGCCGGGCGTGACCGGCCGGCGCTGGGTGCTCGATCCGATCGACGGCACGCGCAGCTTCACCGTCGGCCGGCCGATCTTCGGCACGCTGATCGCGCTGGTGGAAGGCGGCTGGCCGCTCCTGGGCGTCATCGACCAGCCGATCGCGCGCGAGCGCTGGGTCGGCGTCGCGGGCCGGCCGACGACGTTCAACGGCGCCCCTGTCCGCACGCGCGCGCTGCCCGAGCTGGCGGGCGCGGCGCTCGCCACCACGAGCCCACATCTGTTCGGGCAAGCGGAGGTCCCGCCCTACATGGCGCTCGTCGCGGCCGTGTACGGCGCGAATACGGGGCAGGGGCCCGTCTATGGGGGCGACTGTTACAATTACGGCCTGCTTTCCTCGGGCCATCTTGACCTGGTGTGCGAGTCGGGGTTGAAGCTCCACGACTTCGCCGCGCTCGTGCCCGTGGTGGAAGGGGCGGGGGGCCGCATGTGCGACTGGCGCGGCGATCCGCTCACCGCCGACAGCGCGGGCGACGTGCTGGCGATAGGCGACCCGGCCAGGGTGGACGACGTGCTGGAGGCGATGGGAGCGCTGGCCTGAACTCCGGCGAAGCACCGCTTCGCCGGACCTAGAATATCCCCAGGAACTTCTTGCGCTTGCCGCCTTCCTCCTTGCTCGTCGTGCCGCGGCCGACATCGTCGCGTTTCTCGCCGCGGGTGGTCCGCTGCGCCGCCGCGGTCGCGCCGCCGAGCACGGGACCGCACGCCGCCGACTTGGCGTCGCCGATATCGACGAAGGCGAGCACCGCGCCCACCGGCGACGCGACCACCGCCAGCCCCAGCCCGACCCCGGCGCGCGCCAGCAATTCGGGGCTGATGACGTTCAGCCTGGGCGCGGCGAACTGGCCGCCGACGCCGACGGGCGACTGGCCCGAGAAGATCGAGAATTTCTTGCCGTCCGCGCGGAACGCCAGGTCGATCGCCTCGTCGCGGAAGCTGAAGCCGCCCCGGCCGACCACGACGTTCTTGGACGTGTCGATCAGGATCGGATCGGCCGCCGCCACGCCGTTCCGGACGGTGAAGCCGATCAGCCCGCAGCGGATGCGGATCGGCTCCTTCAGCTTTTGCTGGAACATCTTGACCGCGAACGTGCCCAGATCGAGCTCGGACAGCTGGGCGTTCCGGGTCCACATCGTCCCCGCCGGGATCGTGATCGCGATCCGGCCGTTGGCGGTCGACAGCGACCGGTGGACGGTGTCGCCCACCCCCACCAGCTGCGCGCGCGCGCGGACCGTGCCGCTCGTCCCGGCTTCCTGGACGCCCCAGCCCGCCAGCAGCCGCGCGATGGGCGTGGGGGCGAGGCGGATGTCGTACTTGGTGCGCACCGGCGTACCCCGCGCGTCGATGACGATGTCCGACGCCACCTCGCCGCGCGCCATGCCGAACGTCAGCGGCGACAGCGTGAGCAGCCGGTTGTCGAGATCCAGCGTCAGGTCGATGTTCGAGATCGGCACCCGCCGCGACCGGACCGCGGCCACCTTGTAGCGCACGTCGGCGTCGAACAGCTTGAGCGACTCGACCCTGAGCGTCGCGTCGGGGAGCAGCCGCGGCACCGGCCCGCGCTGCCCGGACGCGGCCGCCACGCCGACGGTCGCGATCAGGTCGGGATTGTACCCCATGAACGGCGCCACGTCGACGATGTCGAGGCTGCGGGTGCTGAGGTCCGCGTCGATATGGATGCGCGGCTCGCGCTGCTTGACCGTGAAACGGCCCGCGATGTCGCTCGTCCCGAACCGGCCCGCCAGCCGGGTGAAGCGGTATTCGGGGCCTTCCGTCACCATCCGCGCGCGCATCCGGTAGCCGCGCGATTCGGGGATCGCGACGCCGATGATGCCGAGCAGCTCCGCCATGTTCCGCCCGCGCGCCGCGACCTGCAGCGGCACCCCCTCGATCTGCGTAGCGCTGGGCAGCGTGCCCGATATTTCGACCACGTCATATCCGAAGCGCGCGGTCGCCTGGAGCTTATTCTGGCCGTTGGCGACGGTCGAGTTGGGCGACAGCAGCGACCCCGCCAGCGTGAAGGGCGAGTCGAGCGCGCGGCCCTCGCCCGCGAACCGCACCCGGTCGTCGATGCGCCCCGCGCCCGCGCGGATCGTCTCGAACCCCACATCGACCAGCACGCGCATCCGGGGGTCGACGTAGCGTAAGCTCGTGCCCGCCACCGTCGCGCGCTCGATCAGCGGCATCTGGAACGGCTCGCCCTTCTTGTCCGAGAAGGTCCATGTGTTGCGCCGGTGGCCCGGGTCCCATTCCAGGTCGATGCGCCCGCCGATCAGGTCCAGGAACCGCGCGCGCCGCCGTCCCCAGATCAGCGACAGCGGCGGGATGCGCGTCTCGATCCGCCGCGCGGCGAACAGATCGGGCCGCGTCGCCCAGGCCGGGTTGGCGATCCGCATCCGCTCGGCCAGGAACTTGATGTCGAACGGGTCGAAATACAGCTGGAAGTCGCCCGCGACCCGCACCTCGCGCTCGATCTGGCGCCCGGCGATCGTCTCGAACGGCCCGCGCAGGAACCGGCCCTTGGTGATGTAGAGGATCAGCCAGACCGCGAACACCGCGCCGATCACGCCCAGCGCGACGTCGCGGACGATCCTCCATGCCCGGCGTCCGCGCGGCGGCTGCTCGTCGGCTTTCACTTCGCTATGCACGGTCATCTCGCCAACCTGCTCAAAAACCCGGGGCCCGTCCAGCTAGTTGCATTCACGTGAACCGGGGATTATGCGCGCCCGTTCCACAAGCGATGCGTCCCAACGACCTGCCCGGCCATCTTGGCGCTGCCGCGGCCGTCTCGTGCACCGCTTTCCCGAGGAGTAGCAAAATGCCCAAGCTGAAAACCAAGAGCGGCGTCAAGAAACGCTTCAAGCTCACCGCAACCGGCCTGCTCAAGCACGGCGTCGCGGGCAAGCGCCACCGCCTGCTGCATCACAACGGCAAGTATATCCGCCAGAACCGCGGCACCAAGGTGCTGTCCAAGGCCGACACCGCCGCGGTGAAGGCCTGGGCCCCCTACGGCCTGAGCTGAGCGGAAAGGAATTAGACAATGGCACGCGTCAAACGGGGTGTAACCACCCGCGCCAAGCACAAGCGGATCCTGGAACAGGCCAAGGGCTATTACGGCCGCCGCAAGAACACGATCCGCATCGCTCGCCAGGCCGTCGAGAAGGCCGGGCAATACGCCTACCGCGACCGCAAGGTGAAGAAGCGGACCTTCCGGGGCCTCTGGATCCAGCGCATCAACGCGGGCGTCCGGGCCGAGGGCCTGACCTATTCGCAGTTCATGCACGGGCTGAAGCTGGCGGGCGTCGAGCTCGACCGGAAGGTCCTGGCCGACATCGCCATGCACGAGGGCGCGGCCTTCACCGCGATCGTCGCGCAGGCGAAGGCGGCCCTGCCCCAGGCCGCCTGAGGCGACCCGCCGACTGCGCGACGAGGGGCGCGGGTGGCTAGGCCGCCCGCGCCCTTTTCGTTAGGGGGCGCGCCTTGTTCCTTCGTCGCCCCGGGCTTGACCCGGGGTCCCGCTTCTCGGGCCGGAAGAGCGGGACCCCGGGTCGAGCCCGGGGTGACGGAAGATGGAGTGATTACGTGACCGACTTGCCCACCCTTCGCGACCATCTCCTGACCGCGGTCGATGAGTCCGCTTCGCTGGATGCCCTGGAGGCGGTGCGCGTCGACGCGCTCGGCAAGCAGGGGCGGGTGACCGCGCTCCTCAAGACGCTTGGCGGCATGACGCCGGACCGGCGCCAGGCGGAGGGGCCGCCGATCCAGGCGCTGCGCGAGGCGGTCACCGCCGCGATCGCGACCCGCAAGGAGCACCTCGAACGGCTGGCGCTGGGCGCCAGGCTCGCGGGCGAGCGCGTCGACGTGACGCTGCCGGTCGATCTGCCTGCGCCCGGCACGATCCACCCGGTCAGCCAGGTGATGGACGAGCTCGCCGAGATCTTCGCGGACCTAGGTTTCTCGGTCGCGACCGGCCCGGAGATCGAGTCCGACTGGTATAATTTCGACGCGCTGAACATCCCCGAGACGCATCCCGCCCGGGCGATGCACGACACGTTCTACGTCCAGCGGCCGAAGACGTCCGAGGTTCCGGATCGCGAGACGAAGACGTTGCTGCGCACGCATACCAGCCCCGTCCAGATCAGGACCATGCTGAACCAGCCCCCCCCGATCCGCATCATCGCGCCCGGCCGCACCTACCGCTCCGACTCCGACGCGACGCACACCCCCATGTTCCACCAGGTCGAAGGGCTGGTGATCGACCGCGGCATCCATCTCGGCCATCTGAAATGGACGCTGGAGACGTTCCTGAAAGCCTATTTCGAGCGCGACGACATCGTGCTGCGCCTGCGCCCGAGCTATTTCCCCTTTACCGAACCGTCGGTGGAGATCGACGTCGGCTACACGCTGGTGAAGGGCAAACGGGTCATCGGCGGCTCGGGGGACGGCTGGCTCGAAGTGCTGGGCAGCGGCATGGTCCACCGCCGCGTGATCGAGGCGTGCGGGCTCGATCCCGACGAGTGGCAGGGCTTCGCCTTCGGCTGCGGCATCGACCGGCTGGCGATGCTGAAATACGGCATGGACGACCTGCGCGCGTTCTTCGACGGCGATATCCGCTGGCTGA
>CAXTFF010000051.1:0-11031 GCA_964243325.1 uncultured Sphingomonas sp. | reverse complement strand
TGTTCGAGGCGATCGGGGTGTTCGGGTCGGACGGACGGCTGCAATTGTGGAACACCAGGTTCCGGGCGCTGTGGGGATTCGAGGAGGAGTTCCTGGGCGGCCATCCGCGCGTGGACGCCTTTGCGGAGGCGGTCGCGCCCAAGCTGGCGACGCCCGCGCGCGCGGCGCTGATCGGCGAATTGGTGCGGTCGGCCACCGGCGAGCGGCAGCAGCGGGGCGGGCGGGTGGCGTTCGCGGATGGGCGGCATTTCGAGTTCGCCGCGGTGCCGCTGCCCGACGGCAACGCGCTGTTCACGATGCTCGACATCTCCGACAGCCGGAAGATCGAGGGGGCGTTGCGCGAACGCGCTGAGGCGCTGGAGGCGTCGGACCGGGTCAAGACGGCGTTCGTGGCGAACATGTCCTATGAACTCAGGACGCCGCTGACGTCGATCGGCGGGTTCGCGGAGATGCTGCATGGCGGGTACGCGGGCAAGCTGACCGAGCAGGGCGACGCGTATGCGGAGGCGATCCTGGACTCGGTGGAGCGGCTGGGGTTGCTGATCGACGACGTGCTCGACTTGACGCGCGACGAGGCGGAAAGCGGGATCGAGCGGGGCGACGTCGATCTAGCCGCGGTGATGCGCGCGGCCGCCGAGACGGTGTCGGCGGCCGCCAGGCGCAGGAAGCTGGACTTCGCGGTCGAGGTGGCGCGGTCGACGGGGCGCGTGACGGGCGACGCCCGGCGCCTACGCGAAGTGGTCGAGCACCTGTTGCGGCACGCGGTGGCGGCGACGCCGGAGGGCGGGCGCGTGCTGCTCCATGCCGACGGCAACGCGGTGCGCGCCCGGATCGTGGTGTCGGACAACGGGCCGGGGATGGACGCGGCCGCCGCGGCCGCCGCGTTCGAGCGGTTCGCCGAGCCGGGGATCCAGCCGGGCGGCGAGCGGGCGCTGGGACTGGGCCTGCCGCTCGCCAAGCAGTTCGTCGAGGCGCACGGGGGCGACATCGCGCTGGTCAGCGAGCCGGGCGAGGGGACCCTGGTGACCGTCGAGCTGCCGAGGCGGTGAGGCTGGCGGACGCGCAGGCGACCGAGATGCTGGGCGCGTCGCTGGCGGCGATGGTGCGGCCGGGGGACGTGATCGCCCTGTCGGGGCCGCTCGGGGCGGGGAAGACCAGCGTCGCGCGGGGGTTGCTGCGGGCGCTCGGGCTGGCGGGAGAAGCGCCGTCGCCGTCGTTTGCGATCGTGCAGCCTTATGCGCCGCCCGAGGTTCGGATGCCGGTGGCGCATGTGGACCTGTACCGGTTGGACGATCCCGGCGAGGTCGACGAACTGGGGTTGGACGAGATGCTGTCCGACTCCGTGCTGATCGTCGAATGGCCGGAGCGGGCGGGGGCGGGCGTCTGGCCCGACGCGCTGCGGATCACGCTGTCCGTCGAGGCGGACGGCGCGCGCGGGTTGACTTGGGTGGCACCGGCGGCTTGGGAGCGGCGATGGCCGACATGACCCCGCCGGCGGGCGCCGCCGCCTTTCTCGACGGTGCCGGATGGGGTGGGGCGGCGATCGCGCCGCTCGCGGGGGACGCGTCGTTCCGGCGGTATTTCCGAGTGGCGCGGGGCGAGGAGCGCGCGGTGCTGATGGACGCGCCGCCGCCGCACGAGGACCCGCGGCCTTTCCTGGCGGTGGGCGGGTGGCTGGCGGAGCGCGGGTTCGGCGCGCCGGCCGTGCTCGCGTCGGACCTGGGCCTGGGCCTCGTGCTGCTGGAGGATTTCGGCGACGCGCGGATGCGCGAGGTGGTCGATGCCGAGCCGGAACGCGAGGCGGCGCTGTACGGGGCGGCGGTGGACGTGCTCGTGGCGTTGCGGACCCATCCGGCCGGACCGTTCGCGCCGTACGACCGGGAGGTGCTGCGCCGGGAAGCCGGGTTGCTGGTCGAATGGTACTGTCCGGCGGTCGGGTCGGAGGTCGATGCGTACGGATACCGGGCGGCGTGGGACGCGGTGTTCGGCCATGCGCTGGCGGGCGACCCGGTGACGGTGCTGCGCGACTACCATGCCGAGAACCTGATGCTGGTCGGGGACGGGTTGGGGCTGCTCGACTTCCAGGACGCGCTGGCGGGGCATCCGGCGTACGATCTCGTGTCGTTGCTGAAGGACGCGCGGCGCGACGTCGCGCCCGCGCTGGAGGCGGCGATGCTGGCGCGGTATGTCGGGGCGACCGGGGCGGGCGAGGACTTCGTGCGCGCCTATCACGTGCTCGGCGCGCAGCGGAACGCCAAGATCATCGGCATCTTCACGCGGTTGTGGAAGCGCGACGGCAAGGCGCGCTACCCGGCGCTCGCCCCGCGCGTGTGGGCGTATCTGGAGCGCGATCTGGCCGAGCCGGTGCTGGAGCCGGTCAGGCGCTGGTTCGACGCCAACGTGCCCCCGGAGAAGCGCGGCGATCCGATGGTCGTGGGCGCGTGAGCGGTTCCGTGCCGCGCACCGCGATGGTGATGGCGGCGGGGCTGGGGACGCGGATGCGGCCGCTGACCGCGACCCGGCCCAAGCCGCTGGTCGAGGTCGCGGGCCGCGCGCTGATCGACCACGTGTTCGACCGGCTGCGCGCGGGCGGCGTCGGGCGGGCGGTCGTCAACGTCCACTATCTGGCGGACATGCTGGAGGCGCATCTGACCACGAACGTGCGGGGCATCGAGGTGGTCGTGTCCGACGAGCGGGCGCGGTTGATGGAGACGGGCGGCGGGCTGGTCCAGGCGCGCCACCTGCTGGGCGACGAGCCGGTGCTGGTGGTCAACAGCGACAATCTGTGGGTGGACGGGCCGGTCGGCGCGATCCGCCTGATGGCGGACCGTTGGGAAGACGTGGCGATGGACGCGCTGCTGCTGCTGGTGCCGCTGGCGCGCGCGAACAACTTCCGGGGGCAGGGCGATTTCCACCTGGCCGCCGACGGACGGATCACCAAGCGCCGGCAGGAGGGCACGACCGCGCCGTTCGTGTTCACGGGCGTGCAGATCATCCACCCGCGGCTGATCCGGGGCGCGCCCGAGGGGCCGTTCTCCACCATGCTGTTCTGGGAGCGGGCGATCGCGGAGGGTCGCGCCTACGGCGTGGTGCACGAGGGCATGTGGTTCGATGTGGGGACGCCCGAGGCGATCCCGCGGACCGAGGCGTCGATCGCCGGTGGCTGAAGCCGCGCGCCTGAACGTCCACACCATCCCCGACCACCGGGCGTTCTCCGACGCGCTGGTCGCGGGGTTGCTGCGGCGGTTCGGCGGCGATCCGATGGCGGTGGCGCGCGGGATCGTGCTGTTGCCCAACAACCGGTCGGTGCGCGCCATCACCGACGCGTTCGTGCGCGCGAGCGGGGGCGCGCTGCTGCTGCCCCGGCTGGTCGCGCTCGGCGATCCCGATCTGGGCGAGGGGGTGGGCGCGGCGCTCGATCCCGTCGACGCCGAGCCGATCGCGCCCGCGGTCCCGCCGATGCGGCGGCGGATGCTGCTGGCGCGGCTGATCGCCGAGGAGCGCGCGGCCGTCGGCGAGCCGGTCGAGACGGGGGAGGCGGTGCGGCTGGCCGGCGAGCTGGCGCGGACGCTGGACCAGCTGATCGTCGAGGAGGTCCCGCCCGAACGGTTACGCCTGATCGACCTGGCGCCCGAGCTGTCGGAACATTGGCAGCGGTCGCTGGAGCTGTTCGCGGTGATCCTGGACCGTTGGCCCGGCGAGCTGGCCGCGATGGGCATGATCGACGCGGCCGACCGGCGCGCGCGCGTGATCGACCGGCTGGCGGAGCGGTGGCGCGCCGATCCTCCGCCAAGCTTCGTGTGCGCGGCGGGGGTGACGGACTCGGCCCCGGCGGTCGCGCGGCTGCTGCGCACGGTGGCGGGGATGCGGCGCGGGCTGGTGGTGCTCGCCGGGCTGGATATGCGGATGCCCGACGACGAGTGGGAGGCGCTGGGGCCGCACGCGCCGGCCCCGGGTACGGGGCGGGCCGGGCGGTCGGTCGAGACGCATCCGCAGTTCCACCTGAAGTTCCTGCTCGGGCGGATGGGGCTGGCGCGCGCGGAGGTCAGGCGGTGGCGCGACGGGAGCGACCATGACGCCAGCGTCGCGCGGGGGCGGGCGATCACCAGCGCGCTCGCCCCCGCCGAGGCGACGGGGAAGTGGAGCACGCTCCGGTTGGAGGACCGGCGGCTGACGGGCATCTCGGCGGCCGAGTTCCCGACGGTTGCGGCCGAGGCGCAGGGGATCGCGCTGGCGCTGCGCGAGGCGGTGGAGGTCGAGGGGCGGACGGCGGCGCTGATCACGCCCGACCGCGCGCTGGCGACGCGGGTGGGGGCGCTTTGCCGGCGGTGGGGAATGACGGTGGACGATTCGGCGGGGCGGCCGCTGGCGCTGCTGCCGCCGGGTACGCTGCTGCTCGCGCTCGCCGAGGCGGCCGCGCAGCGTTGGCCGCCGCTGACGCTGCTGACGTTGCTCAAGCACCCGCTGGTCAGGACGGGCGAACGGCGGGTGGAGTGGCTGCGCGGGGTGCGCGCGCTCGACATGGTGCTGCGCGGGCCGCGGCCCGCGCCGGGACTGGACGGGCTGGCGGCGCATCTGGCGGACGAGACGGCGCGCGACGCGAAGGCGCGGGCGGTGGCGCTCGACTGGTGGCCGGAGGCTTGCGGGCTGCTGGCACCCGTGTCGAAGACGTACGCCGACGGGCCGCAGCCTATGGGCGGGCTGATCGCGTGCCTGCGCGAGGCGGCGAACGGCTTGTGCGGCGACGCGTTGTGGGCGGGGCCGGCGGGACGGTGCGCGGCCGAGTTCCTGAGCGACCTGGAGCGCGAGAGCGGGGTCGGGCCGCAGATGATCGACCCGGAGGGACTGGCGCCGCTGCTGCGGACGCTGCTCGACGAGCAGGCGGTGCGGCCGTCCTTCGGGGGGCATCCGCGGCTCGCGATCTACGGGCAGATCGAGGGGCGGTTGCAGTCGGCGGACCTGATGATCCTGGGCGGGCTGAACGAGGGCGTATGGCCGGGGACGCCCGCGCCCGACCCGTGGCTCGCGCCGCGGATCCGGCAGGAACTGGGCCTGCCCGGGCTGGAGCGGCGGGTGGGCGTGGCGGCGCACGATTTCGGTCAGGCGCTGGGCGCGCCGGAGGCGTTGATGACGCGCAGCCGCCGGGACGCGAAGTCGCCGACGCTGGCCTCGCGTTTCTGGCTCAGGCTGGAAGCGCTGGCGGGGGAGCGGTTCGAGCGGGCGCGCGACCTGGAGGCCTGGGCCGAGGCGCTCGACGACCCGGGCGAACACCGGCCCGCCGTTCGGCCCGCGCCGATGCCGCCGCCCGGGCTGCGGCCGGTCCACATCTCGGTCACGGAGGTCGACCGGCTGAAGGCGGACCCGTACGCGTTCTATGCGCGGCGCGTGCTGAAGCTGTCGCCGATGGAGCCGGTCGACGCCGATCCGAGCGCGGCGTGGCGCGGGAGCGAGGTCCATCTGGTGCTGGAGGAATGGTGGCGGGAGGACGCGGCCGACCCGGCGCTGCTGCCGGCGCGGGCGCGCGCGTTCCTGTCCGACGCGCGGACGCATCCGTTGATCCGGGCGTTGTGGTCGCCGCGCCTGCTGGAGGCGATCGACTGGATCGCGGCGCGGACCGCCGAGGACGCCGACGGCGGGCGGCGCGTGCTGGCGGCCGAGGGCAAGGGGGTCGTCGAGATCGGCGGGGTGAGCTTGAGCGGGCGGTACGACCGGATCGACCGGCTGCCGGACGGCGGGATCGCGATCGTCGACTACAAGACGGGGCAGGCCCCCTCGAACGCGGCGGTGCGCGAGGGGTTCTCGATGCAGCTGGGGATGCTGGGCGTGATCGCCGAGCGGGGCGGCTTTCCGGGCGTGGACGGCCGCGCGGGGGCGTTCGAGTACTGGTCGCTCGCCAAGAATCGCGACGGGTTCGGCAAGGTGGTGTCGCCCGTCGATCCGGACGGGGCCAAGAACAAGGTCAGGACCGACGAATTCGTGGGCCGCGCGGCCTCGCAGTTCCTGACGGCCGCCGAGACGTGGTTGACCGGCGACGCGCCGTTCACCGCCAAGCTGGTGCCCGAACACGCGCCCTACGCGGAGTACGATCAGCTGATGCGGCGCGACGAATGGTACGGGCGTGAGGACTGACGCGGGGCTCCCGACGCTCCACGGCGCGCAGCGGGCGGCGTCGGACCCGCACGCGCATGTGTGGCTGTCGGCGTCGGCGGGGACGGGCAAAACGCAGGTGCTCGCCGCGCGGGTGTTCCGGTTGCTGCTGCGCGGGGTCGATCCCGGCGCGATCCTGGCGCTGACCTTCACCAAGGCGGGCGCGGCCGAGATGGCGGGGCGGATCGGGCGGCGGCTGGCGGCGTGGGTCAGGATGCCGCTGAAGGACCTGGCGGCCGACCTGGCGGCGCTGGGCGAGCGGCCGACGCCCGAGATGCAAGGTGCGGCGCGGACGCTGTTCGCCAAGGTGCTCGACGCGCCGGGCGGGGGCATCCGCATCCAGACGATCCACGGCTTCTGCCAGGGGCTGCTGGCGGCGTTCCCGGTCGAGGCGGGGCTGGGGCCGGGCTTTCGGCCGTTGGAGGCGCGCGAGGAGGCGGTGCTGCTGCGCGACACGCTGGCGTCGATGCTGGCGGGAGCGGAGCGGGAAGGGCGCGCGCGGCCGGTGGCGGTGATCGGCGCGCTCAGCCGGCGGCTGGGCGAGGGCGGGGCGGAGCAGTTTCTGACCGAGTGCGCCCGGGCGGGCGCGGCGCTGGAGTCGATGCCGGTCGGGATCGGGCCGTGGCTGCGGCGCGCGCTTGACCTGCCGTCGGGCGACATCGCGCAGGCGCTGGCGGCCGAGTGCGCGGACGTGGACGAGGACGCGCTGGGCGCGATCGCGGCGGCGAACCGGCGTTGGGGAACCGCGACGGGGGCGAAGAACGCGGAGATCGTCGCGGGGTGGCTGGAGTCCGAGCCCGCCGTGCGGCTGGCCTATGTCGACGACATCCGGGCGGTGGTGTTCACCAAGGAGGGCGTGCTCAAAAAGACGAGCCGCAAGCTCCTCGATCTGGAGCCCGACTATGACGAGATCGGCGCGGAGATCGGCGCTTGGGCGGTCTCCGTGCAGGCCAGGCTGGCGCGCGGCGGGTATGCGGACCTGCTCGCGGACGGGCTTGAGGTCGGGCGGGAGTATGCGCGCGCCTATGCGGCGGCCAAGCGGCGGGTCGGGGGCGTCGATTTCAACGACCTGATCGCGCGGACGGTGGCGCTGCTGGAACAGCCCGGCATCGGCGAATGGGTCCGCTACAAGCTCGACCAGGTGACCGAGCATGTGCTGATCGACGAGGCGCAGGACACCAACGTCGACCAGTGGCGGATCATCCGCGCGCTGGTGGACGAGTTCTTCGTGGGGCGCGGCATCTACGCGCCGCGCACGCGGACGCTGTTCACGGTAGGGGACTACAAGCAGGCGATCTTCGGGTTCCAGGGAACCGACCCCAAATATTTCGAGGCCGCCGAGCGGTCGTTCAGCGGCCGCGCGGGCGAGGTGTACGACGAGGACCTGCCCGAGCAGGATCGCGGGCTGCCGTTCCAGCAGCTGTCGCTCGTCCAGTCCTTCCGCTCGACGCGGCCGGTGCTGGAGTTCGTCGACCGCGCGCTGGCGGTGATCCCGGAGCCCAAGCTGGGGCTGTACGACCCGCCGGAGACGCACCGGAGCGAGGTGCCGGGGCCGGGGACGGTCACGCTGTGGCCGCCGGTGGTCGACGGCGGCTCCGACGAGGACGAGGAGGGGTGGATCGACGACGCCGTGCGCGAGAACGCCCGGCGGATCGCGGCGGCGATCAAGGCGTGGACTCATCCGACGGCCGGGTTGATGCTCGAATCCAAGGGACGGCCGCTCCGCCCCGAGGACGTGATGGTGCTGGTCAAGCGGCGGGGGACGCTGGCGTCGCTGCTCGTCGCGCGGCTTTATGCGGAAGGGGTGCCGGTCGCGGGGGTGGACCGGCTGCGGCTGAACGCGCCCTTGGCGGTGCAGGACCTGCTGGCGGCGGTGCGCTTCGTGCTGCAGCCGGGCGACGACCTGTCGCTGGCGAGCCTGCTTGTCTCGCCGCTGGGGGGCTGGACGCAGGACGAGCTGATGCTGGCGTCGGTGAACCGCCAGGGGAGCCTGTGGCGGCACCTGTCCGAGGGACCGGCGCCCGAGCGGGTCGCGCCGCTCCGGGCGATGCTCGCGCGCGCCGACCTGCTGACGCCGTACGCGTTCCTGGAGGAGATGCTGTCGGGCGAGCTGGACGGGCGGCGCAGACTGCTCCGGCGACTGGGGGCGGAGGCGCGCGACCCGATCGAGGAGCTGCTGAACGCGGCGCTCGCCTTCGAGACGACGACCACGCCGTCGCTGCAACGCTTCCTCGACTGGTTCGACCGGGGCGAGGTGGAGATCGTGCGCGATCCGTCCGCGCCGCTCGACGCGGTCCGCGTGATGACGGCGCACGGGGCCAAGGGGCTGCAGGCGCCGCTGGTGATCCTGGCGGACGCGACGATCGACCCGACGCTGACGCCCAGGTCCGTGCTGCGCTGGACGCCCGACGACCTGGACGTCGCCTTGCCCGTGTTCCGGCCGCGCGCGGCGGAGCGCGGCGGGCCGATGGGCGCGGCGATCGAGGCGTCGGACGCGCGCGAGTTGGAGGAGCATTGGCGGCTGTTCTATGTCGCCGCGACGCGGGCGGAGGAGCGGCTGGTGATCGCGGGCTCGCTCGGGCCGCGCGCCAAGGGCGTGCCGCCGGCGATGAGCTGGTACAAGGCGGCGGCGGACGCGTTCGACGCGCTGGGGGTGGAGAGCGCGGACGTGGATCCCGGGGGCGAGCGGGTGTTCGGCGGCACCGCGCCCGACAAGCCTGCGCGGCGGCGCGCGGCCGAGCGGGACGAGGCCGGTCCGGCGCTCGCGTTGCCCGATTGGGCCAGACGTCCCGCGCCCGACGAGCAGCGCCCGCCGCGACCGCTGGCGCCGTCGGCGATCGGTGGCGACGCGGTCGTCAACCCGCCGCCCTCGAACGCGATGCGCGCTGCGGCGGAGCGCGGTAATCTCCTGCACGCGCTCTTCGAGCGGCTGCCGCCGTGTCCGCCCGACAAGCGGCGGGCGACGGCGGAGCATTGGCTGGCGACCGTCGGGCGCGTCGAGGACGCGGGCGAGCGGACGGCGGTCGCGCAAGCGGCGCTCAGGGTCATGGAGGACCCGCGCTTCGCCGAGCTGTTCGGGCCGGATTCGCTTGCGGAAGCGCCGGTCACGGCGGTGGTGGACGGGGGCGTGGTGTCGGGCACGGTGGACCGGCTGCTGGTCAACGAGACCCGCGTGCGGGTGGTCGACTTCAAGACGACGCGCAGCGTGCCGGGGACGCTGGAGGACGTGCCGGAATACCACCTGCGTCAGATGGCGGCGTATGTCGCGGCGCTGCGGGTGATCTTTCCCGAGCGGGCGGTGGAGGCGGCGTTGCTCTACACGGCGGGGCCGGTGTCGTTCGCCCTGCCCGACGCGCTGCTGGCGGCGCACAAGCCCCGCTTCGCGGGCGGGGAGCAAAGCTAGCGCCCGCGTCGTTGAGCGCGGGAGCCGGCGTGCCTAGATGCCGTTCAGCACCGCACAGGAGTTTCGATATGCCCACCAAGACCGTCACCGATCAGAGCTTCCAGGCCGACGTGCTGCAGTCGGACCTGCCCGTGCTCGTCGATTTCTGGGCGGAATGGTGCGGGCCGTGCAAGATGATCGGGCCGTCGCTGGAGGAGCTGTCGGACGAGCTGGGCGGTCAGGTGTCGATCGTGAAGCTCAACATCGACGACAATCCGGAGATGCCCGGCCAGTTCGGCGTGCGCGGCATCCCGACCATGATCCTGTTCAAGGGCGGCGCGCCCGCCGCGACCAAGGTGGGCGCGGCGCTCAAGAGCCAGCTGAAGGGCTGGCTGGAGGGGGCGCTGGCGTGATTCCTTCTCCGTCACGCAGGACTCGATCCGGCATCCCGCTTTCCGTTCGCGCGGTGGAGAAGCGGGACCCCGGATCAAGTCCGGGGTGACGGGAGGAGGGCGGTCAGCTGCGATAGTTGGCGTTGATCGAGATGTAGCCGTGGGTCAGGTCGCAGGTCCACATGACGGCCGCGCCCTCGCCCAGGCCCAGATCGACGCCGATCTCGATCTCCTGTCCCCTCAGGTGCGCGGCCACCGGCGCTTCGTCGTAACCTTTGACCGCGACGCCCGCGCGGGCGACTTGCGTGTCGCCGAAGCGGATGGCGAGCAGGTCGCGGTCGGCGGGTTCGCCGGCCTTGCCGACGGCCATGACGACGCGGCCCCAATTCGCGTCCTCGCCGGCGATCGCGGTCTTGACGAGCGGCGAGTCGGCGATCGAGCGGGCGACGCGGTGCGCGCTCCTGTCGCTCTCCGCGCCGGTGACGCGCACCTCGATCAGCTTGGTCGCGCCCTCGCCGTCGCGGACCACCAGCAGCGCGAGCCGGCGGCACAGGTCGTCGAGCGCGGCGCGGAAGGCGTCCGCCCCGGGGCTGTCGTCGTCGGCGAGCGGGGCGTTGCCCGCCGCGCCGGTCGCGAAGGCGAGCACGGTGTCGCTGGTGGAGGTGTCGCCGTCGACCGTGATGCAGGAGAAGCTATGCGCGTTGGCGTGGCTCAGCGCGCGCTGCAGGAAGTCGGGGTCGGCGGCGGCGTCGGTGAAGACGAAGCCGAGCATCGTCGCCATGTCGGGGGCGATCATCCCCGATCCCTTGATCACGCCGACCAGCGTCACCGTTCGGCCGTCCACGATCGCGCTCGTCATCGCGCCTTTCGGGAAGGTGTCGGTGGTGCCGATCGCGTCGCACATATCCCGCCACCCGCATGGCGAAGCCTGGAAGGCGAGGTCGAGTCCCGCTTCCGCCTTGTCAACGGGTAGCGGCACGCCGATCACGCCGGTCGACGCGACGAACACGTCCGAGGGGCGGCAGTCGAGCGCCTGGGCGGTCCGGGCGGCGATGGCCTCCACCGCGCCCTGTCCGCGCGCGCCGGTGAAGGCGTTCGAGTTGCCCGCGT
>CAXTFF010000050.1:0-11139 GCA_964243325.1 uncultured Sphingomonas sp. | reverse complement strand
TCCGGACGCCGCGCGGTCGAGCAGCCGCGCGGCGCTCGCCCGGTCTCCCGCCCGCTCGAAGGCGCGCGCGGCGAGCGTCAGCGCGTATGGTGCCGCGTCGGCGCGCGCCACGACCGGGCGCATCGCCTCCAGCGCGCCCGCGACGTCGCCCGACCGCAGCAGCGCGGCGCCCAGCAGATCGCGCGCGCGCAGATTCATCGGCTGGACGCGGACAAGGGTGCGCCACCGCTCGATCGCCTGCTCGTGCCGGCCGTCGGCATGGTCGAGCGCCCCCCACAGCAAGGCCGCCCCGGGGATCGCGTCGGCGGCCCGCCCGGCGCGGCCGAGCACCGCGCGCGCGAGGTTCCGGTCGCCGGCGCGCGCGGCGAGCACGGCTTGCAGATACAAAGCCCGCGGATCGCCGGGCCGGGCGAGCAGCGCGGCGCGCGCGTGCCCCAGCATCTCACGGTGACGACCGAGTTCCCCGGAGGCCGCGGCGTGCTCGACCGACGCGGGATAATGATAGGCGTCGCGCGCGAGCGCGGCGGCGAACCAGGGCAGGCTGGCGAGCGGGCCGAAGCGGCTGCGCACCAGTTCGCCCTTGAGCGTCAGCGCCTCCGGATCGCCCGGCGCGAGCATGGCGGCGCGCGACGCGGCGACGTCGGCCGCGCCC
Organism: uncultured Sphingomonas sp.; assembly: GCA_964243325.1. Classification (GTDB taxonomy): domain Bacteria; phylum Pseudomonadota; class Alphaproteobacteria; order Sphingomonadales; family Sphingomonadaceae; genus Sphingomonas. Next base: position 10,487 of record CAXTFF010000050.1, on the reverse strand, counting down.
ACCTCGCCGCCCGAAAAGCGCAGGCGGCCCAGATCGGACCAAGCCCGCGCGTCGTTCGGCTCGGCGCGGACGAGCGCCTCCAAGATCGCCATCGCTTCGCCGCGCCGACCCTGCGCCGCGTGGGCGCGGGCGCGCACGCGGGTCGCCTCGGCGGCATATGCCGGCCCCGCCCTGCCGATCTCGACGAGCGCTGCGTCAGGCTTGCCCGACAGCAAACGCGCCTCGCCGAGCAGGTGACGCAGCCCGTCCGCGGGCGCGCCCAGTTCGCGCGCGCGCGTCAGCGCGGACAGCGCGGAACCGCCCTCCCCCAACCGCAGGTAAGCGCGCGCCAGCAGCAGGTGACCCTCGACCGATGCCGGGTCGACGCGGAGCGCTCCTTGCGCATTGCTCCGCGCCGCATTGTAGTTGCCCGCCGCCAGCGTCGTCCGGCTCGCCGCGAGCGCCGCGACCACATCGACCGGCGCGGGCCGGGTCGCGGCGAACACGCCGCCCATCACGCCCGCGAACGCGAGAAGCCCGATCGCGATCGGCCGCGCGCGCGGACCGAGCCCGGGCACCGTGAACGCGCGGCGGCGTCGTCGGAGCATCGGGTAGACGGCGTCAGCCATGAAGATCGTAGCTCTTGAGCAGGTCGTAGAGCGTCGGGCGGCTGATCCCCAGCAGCCGCGACGCGCCCGATATGTTGCCCTCGGCGCGGGCCAGCGCGCGCGCGATCGCGCGGCGATCGGCCCCCTCGCGGACCGCGCGGAGGTTCGGGAACGCGTCGTCCGCCCGTGCCTGTTCCAGATCCAAGTCGGCCGCGGTCACGCGCTTGCCCTCGGCCATGATCACCGCGCGCTTGACCCGGTTCTCCAGCTCGCGGACGTTGCCCGGCCAGGGCCAGGCGTCGATCGCCGCGGCCGCGTCGGCGGACAGGCCGGTCACGCCGACGCGCAACGCCTCGGCATGGCGGTTGACGAAATGCCGCGCGAGCAACGCCGCGTCGCCCGACCGCTCGCGAAGCGCCGGAATGCGGACCACGATCTCGGCTAGCCGGTAATACAGGTCCTCGCGGAAGCGCCCGTCGGCGACCATCGCATCGACGTCCTGGTGCGTCGCGCAGACGACGCGCGTGTCGACGGGGATCGCCTTGCGCCCGCCCACCCGCTCGATCACGCGCTCCTGCAGGAAACGCAGCAGCTTGACCTGGACGGCCAGCGGCACGTCGCCGATCTCGTCGAGGAACAAAGTGCCGCCCGCGGCGCGCTCGATCTTGCCCTCCACCGAGCGCACCGCGCCGGTGAACGCCCCCTTCTCATGACCGAACAGCTCCGATTCCAAGAGCGCCTCGGGAATCGCGGCGCAGTTGATCGCCACGAACGCGCCGCTTCGCCTGGGCGAGGCGTCGTGGACCCCGCGCGCGAGCAGCTCCTTGCCCGTCCCGCTCGCGCCCAGCAGCATCACCGACACGTCGGCGGGCGCGACGCGCTCCAGCGTACGCGTGACCGCGGCCATCTCGGGAGAGGCATAGACGAGACCGCCGAACCGCCCCGCCCCGCCCCGCGCGGCCAATCGGCGGTTCTCCCCCTCCAGCGCATGGACGTGGAACGCGCGCGCGACGATCAGCCCGAGCCGGTCGATGTCGATCGGCTTGGCGTAATAGTCCCAGGCCCCGTCGGCGATCGCGCGCAGCGCGCTCTCGCGCGCGCCGTGCCCGGTCGCGACGACGACCTTGGTGTCGGGCCTGGCGGCTAGGATATCGGCCAGGCAGGCGAAACCCTCCGTCACGCCGTCGGGGTCGGGTGGAAGGCCCAGATCGAGCGTGACCACGGCGGGCTCGTGCAGGCGCACCGCGTCGATCGCGGCGCGGCGATCGCCCGCGACGACGACCTCGTAGCCCTCGTACGCCCAGCGGAACTGGCGGGCGAGGCCGGGATCGTCCTCGACGACCAGGAGCACGGGCTTGTCGGTCATGCGGCGCGCTCCAAGGCGGGGACGGGGGAGGCGGAGAGCGTGATGCGGAAGCGAGTGCCCTCGCCTTCGCGGCTGTCGACGTCGAGGGTGCCGCCCATCGCGCGCACGAGTTGGCGGGCTTCATGCGCCCCCAGGCCGAAACCGCCCGGCTTGGACGAGCTAAACGGGCGAAAGAGTTGGTCGCGCACGAATGCGGGCGACATGCCGCCGCCCCGGTCCGCGACCTCGATGACGGCGCGGCCGCCCGCGTTCGCGACCGTGACGAGCACCGGCGCATCGGTGGCGCTCGCTTCGACCGCGTTGCGGACGAGATGGCCGATCGCCTGGACCAAGCCGGCCGCATCGGCCGCCGCCAGGACCGGACCGTCCGCCGTGACACGCGCGCGATGCCCGACCCGCGCCTGGTCAACCGCGCGCGCGACGAGTGTCGCCAGATCGACCGGCGCGACCGGTTCAGCCGGCGCGGGCGCGCGCGACAGGCGGGCGACGAGCGTCGTCATGCGGTCCGCCGACTCGGTCAGCGTGGCGACCATGTCAGCGCGGAAGGCCGGATCGTCCGCATGCCGCTCGGCGTTGCGCGCGACCAGCGCCAGCTGGCTGGTCAGGTTCTTGATGTCGTGCAGGATGAAGGCGAAACGGCGGTTGAACTCGTCGAAGCGCTCCGCGTCGGCGAGCGCTGCGTGCGCCCGGTCCTCCGCCAGATAGCTTGCCGCCTGCGCACCGCCCAAGCGCAGCAGATCGAAATCCTCCCAATCGAGCGCGCGCGCGACCGGCGGGCGGGCGAGCAGTATCGCGCCGACGAGCGCGCCGCCATGAACCAGGGGCACGAGCGCCCAGCCGAGCGGGTCGGTCGTCATCCAGGCGGGAACGGCCTCGCACTCGACGACGGGCGCGGTTCCGTCGCGCACCCGGTCGAGTTCGACGATGCGGCCGGTAGTGGCGAGATGGGACGCGAGCGTCCCGCCCGCGTCGCCGGTCTCGCCGGTCCAGCGCCACTCGGCCGCGGTGGCCAGACGCCCGTCGTCCGTCACCAGGAGCAACCCCGCAGGCGCATCGACCAAGTCGGCGGTCGCTTGAACGATGCGACCGCGCGACGGGCCGTCCTCGCCGGGCGTGCCGAGCGTACCGGTGAAGCGCCGCCACGCCGAGCGGTAGTCGTAGCGATGGCCGAACAGGTTCTTTTCGACCACCACGCGTGTCCAGGCGCGCAGCCACGGTGTGGATACGAGCGCGGCGAGCGTCGCGGCCGCACCGATCACGATCGCGGCCTGGACCGCGCGGGCGTATGCGCCGGCCAAGGCCTGGGCCAAGCCGGTGGCCGCGAGGACGACCGCAAGGTAGGCGAGCAGCGCCGCGCCCGCCAGCAGGCGCAGGCGCAGGTCGCGCGACACGCGGAAGCGTCGCTCGGTGCGCGGACCCGCGGCCAACGCGAACGCCGCGCCGACAGCCACGGCTCCGATCCCGCGGGCGAGGACCAGCGTGTCCGGCCAGCCCGCGACGGGCGCCGCGGCGAAGACGAACAGGTCGACGCTCCACAACATCGCCAGCGCCGCCGCGAGCCGGGCCGACCTTCGCGCGGGCGACGCGCCGAACAGCAGGATCAATCCCGCCAGCGCGGTCAGCAGGCGAAGCGACCAGAGCGAGAAACCGATCGCTGGACCATGCGCGGCCGAGTCGACCGCCTGCGCCAGCGCTATCCCGGCGAAAGCGAGCGGCAGGCCCGCCGCCACGAGGAGGGCCGCACCCTGTGAAACGCCTAGGGTGCGTCCCTGCTTCGCCATCACTGCGATCACCCACAGCCAGGCGAGATCTCGCGCGGCCTCCGTCAGGAGCGAGGCGACGTCCGCCACACCGATCCCGGCGACCGCGAGCGCCCAGAGCGCGGTGAGCACGTGCGCGGCGACCACCGCGCGCGCGCCCTCCCGCTGCGGGCCGCGCCGCCAACAATCGATCGCCAGCGTCGTGAAGACGAGGGCGGCGAGCGCATAGGTCCACAGGATCACCGCAGGCGTCATCGGACGCCCTCGGGCCACAGCACGACGCGCAGCGTCTGGAGCAGGATCAGGAGGTCCAGGAAGGGCGAGTAGTTCTTTGCGTAATAAAGATCGTATTCGAGCTTGTTGCGCGCGTCCTCGACCGAAGCGCCGTAGGGATAATTGATCTGCGCCCAGCCGGTGATGCCGGGTTTCACCATGTGACGCTCGGCATAGAAGGGCAGGTGACGCTCGAGATCGTCGACGAATTGCGGGCGTTCGGGCCTCGGGCCGACAAAGCTCATCTCGCCCTTCAGCACGGTCCAGGTCTGGGGCAGCTCGTCGATGCGCACCCGACGGATCAAGCGACCGATCCGCGTGATGCGCGGATCGTCCTCCGCAGCCCACACCGCGCGACCGCCGATTTCGGCGTCGGCGCGCATCGAGCGCAGCTTGATGATGTCGAAGCCTTCGCCGAACAGCCCGACGCGGCGCTGGCGATAGAAGGCGGGGCCTTTGGATTCGAGCTTGATGAGCGCGGCGGTGAGCAGGATGACCGGCAGCGTGAGCGCGAGGAGCAGCAGGCTGGCGACGATATCGAAGGCGCGCTTGACGGTGCTGGACAGCAGCTGGCCAGACGCGAAACCATCGGAGAATATCAGAAACGACGGGCTGACCGAGCGCAGGTCGATGCGACCCGTTTCGCGTTCCAGGAAGCTCGACATGTCGACGACCTGGACGCCGGTGGTCTTGACGCGGAGCAGGTCCTTGACGGGCAGCGCGTTGCGGCGCTCCTCGATCGCCAGCACGACTTCGACCGCGCGCAGGTCGGTGACGTAGGCGGCCAGGTTGGCGATGTCGCCGCGCGGCGTCGCGCCGGGGACGACCGGCCCGGCCTCCCCCATCGCGACGACGCCCGCGACGGAGAAATTGACGCCCGGCTCGCGCGCCAGCGCGGCGATGCGCGCGCCGCGCGCGCCCGCGCCCAGGATCACGACGCGGCGCTTGAACGTCTCGCCGCCCAGCGCGCGGCCGAGCGCGGCCCGCACCGCGACCAGCAGCCCCACCGCGATCGCCATCGCGTAGAGAAGGTTCGATCGCCAAAAGCTGACCGAAGGCACGAAGAAGAAGACGAGCGACAGCCCGATCACCCCGACCGCCACGGCGACCGCGAGCCTGGCGGCGGCGAAGCGCAGCGAGCGGAGCGAACCGGCCGCGTACGCCCCGACCGCGACCAGCGCGACCTGGAGCGCGCCTGCGAAGATCAGGAGTTGGGGCATCCGTGCGGCGATCGGCCCGGCGTCGATCCCGATCTGCCAAGCGCGCGCGGCCCAACCCAGTTCGCCCGCCAAAAGGAGGCACAGCGCGTCGACGAGCCCCAGCAGCAACGTCGCGTGCGGTACGTAATGCTTGAATAGCCTGATCACCGTCGCGTCCCCGACAGATCCCGTGTAAACGAATCCGACACCCGAGCCGCGGGTCTGGCAGCATGCGGCTAACGAATGGTGAATCGGTCGCATTCGACCCGCGCGCCGGATAGGGTGAACACCGAACCAGCAAGGAGACAGACGCCGGTGAGCATCGCGATTATTCCGGTGATCCTGTCGGGGGGATCGGGCACGCGCCTGTGGCCGATGTCGCGACCCGAGCGGCCCAAGCAGCTCCTCGCGCTGACGGCCGAGGAAACGATGCTCCAGCTCACGGCCAGGCGGACGGGTGGCGATCGATACGGCGCGCCGATCGTGGTGGCGAACACCGCGCATGCCGACATCGTCGACGCGCAGCTGGCGGCGGCGGGCGTTCTACCCAGGGCGGTGATCCTGGAGCCGGTGGCGCGCAACACCGCACCCGCGATCGCGCTGGCGGCGCTCACCGCCGGGGACGGAGCCGAGGCGCTGCTGGTGATGCCGTCCGATCACGTCATCGGCGACGTCGGCGCTTTCCACCAGGCGATAGAGGCGGCGGCGCCGTTCGTGGAGCGGGGATGGCTCGTCACCTTCGGCATCACGCCCGACAAGCCGGAGGAAGGATACGGTTGGATGCAGGTGGGCGACGAGGTCGGCCCGGGCGTCCACCGCGTCGCGCGCTTCGTCGAGAAGCCGCCGCGCGCGCAGGCCGAGGCGATGCTGACGGCGGGCGACCATGTGTGGAACGGCGGCATCTTCCTGTTCCGGGCCGACGCCTATCTCGCCGCGCTGGCCGCGCACGCGCCGGGCATACTGGTCGCCGCCCAGGGCGCGATGGCGGCCGCCCGCAGCGAAGGCGGACGCATCCACCCGGACGAGGCGGCGTTCGCGACCTCGCCTGCCGAATCGATCGACTATGCCGTGATGGAACATGCCGATCGGGTCGCGGTCGTGCCCGTGTCGATGGACTGGAGCGATGTCGGCAGCTGGGACGCGCTCCACGCGATCAGCGACGTCGACGCGGACGGCAACGCGCACCAGGGCGACGTGCTGGCGATCGACACGCGCGGCTGCCTGGTGCGCACCGACGGCGTGCGGATCGCGCTGGTCGGGGTCGAGGACCTGATCGTGGTGGCGAGCGGGAACGACGTGCTGATCCTCCCGCGCGGCCGCAGCCAGGAGGTCAAGAAGCTGACCGAGGCGATGAAGGAGCTTGGAAAGAACCGCTAGCCGCAGCTGGGGGGCGGCGCGGAGCGGCTCGGCGGCACGAAGCGCACGCCGTCGATCGTGCGGACGCGCGCCCGCGCCCAAGCGGGACCTCGGTCGAGTAGGATGTAGAGCCGCGTCGGATCGAGCCGGCCTTCTTGGAACGCGCCGCCCTCGCGCGCGAGGCGGTCGCGCGTCGCCTCCGTGCGGCGCGCGGTGTAGGTCATCGCGGTCGGGCGGCAGGCGACGATCGCGCGCCATTGCACCTCCTCGACGAGCGCGAGATCGAGATACGGGTCGGCGGGATGGAACGCGATCGATCCGGCGCGCGATATCAGCGACGCCCAGCGCGGGTCGGCGGTGCGGCGGTAGCCGCGCCGGTCGTCCGCCCCGGCGCTGCCCTCGCGGACGGTGGCGATGAAGGGAAGGAGGTTGGCGAGCTGGATCGCGCACGCCGCGGCCAGCAGGAACCGGGCGCGAGGCAATTTGAGCGTCAGCGCGATCGCGAAGAAGCTCAGCGCATAGGTGGCGGGCCAGAACAGCCGACCGGCGGCGCGGATCGGGTCCAGCGCGTCGATCACGCTCGGCGGCAAAGGGATCAGCGCGACCGTCTTTCCGCGAAAGACCCACTCGTTCCCGAGCGCGAGCAGCCCGAGCACCGCAAAGGCGGGCAGCAGCCACGCGAGCCGGACCAGCGTCGCGCGCACGTCGGAGCCGATCAGGTCGCGCCACGCCGCCCAGGCCGCCACCGCGCAGAGCAGCAACAGCCCCGCGCCCAGATATTGCAGCCCCTCGAAATTGCCGTTCGAGGGACTCCACCACGCATCGAGCGTCATCGCGAACCGGCCGAAGGTGCCCGTCGAGACGAACCGCTCGCCTGACAGGCCATGCAGCGACAGCAGGACGGCGACCACGCCGACGACCAGCGCCGCGCCGCCGAACAGGCGCAGGCGACCCGGCTCGCGAACCGCGGCGCGCAGCACCGCGGTGGCCCAGATCGCCGCGACCATGAGCAGCAGGTAGCTGTGGATCAGCGCCGCCACGCCCAGCACCGCCGCCCACGGCGCGGGGCGACGCGCACGGACCGGATCGAGATAGACCCACAGCGCCCACAGGATGAGCCAGTGCGCGCACAGGTTGGGATGGCCGACGCGGTTGATCAGCACGGGTGCCGCGGCGAGCAGCAACGTGCCGAGCGCTGCGGCCAGGTCGTCGGACGCATATGAACGGAGCAGCTTCCAGGCGAACATGGCCTGGAGGACGACGCAGGCGAGCAGCCACAGGCCGGTGAACTGGAGCCCGGCGGGAAGGAACGCCGCTACGGGCCGCAGCAGCAGGCCGACGAGCGGGTTGCTGTCGGTCAACAGCAGCGTCGTGCCCTCCGGGGCCGACAACAACGCCTGGCGCGTCGACGGCCAGGCGGGCGGCGCGCGGAGGTAAGCGGTCAGCCCGGCGGCGTTCTGTCCCCGGTCCTCGCCGTCGAGCAGCCAGCCGATATTGGTCGGATCGACGACGCGCGGGTGCAGCCAGCCCGCGAACAGCACGCCCGCGACGAGCAGGACCCATGAGGTCGCCGCGAGGCGCGGACCGATACGGGTCTCAAAGGTCGCGGGCGGACGAGCCATCGGCCCACGCCATGCCCGACCGCGTCCTCCGATCCCGTTAACGCGCCCGAACCACGGGACCCGTCAGTCCAGCCCCTCGTGCGCCATCGCCTTGGCGACCGACGCGCGCGTCATCAGCCGGTCGCGCACCGCCACGAGCGCCGCCGGGATGTCGAACCGCATCTTGGTCGCCCAGGTGAGCATGACGAACAGAAAGAAGTCGGCCACGCCGGGCTCGCCGCCGAGCAGGTAGTCGCCTTTCATCGAGCCCGCCAGAAAGGCGAGCTTGCGCTCCACTTCCGACTTGGCCTTGGCCTTTTCCTCGTCGGTGCCGCCATTGAACATCGGTCCGAAGCTCTTGTGCAGCTCGCCCGAGATGTAGGCGAGCGCTTCCAACTGGCGGGCGCGGCCGAGCGGGCCGCCGGGCTTCAGGCCGTCGGACTGGTCGGATATCCAATCGAGGATGGCGACGTTCTCCGTCAGGGTCTCGCCCGAGTCGAGAACGAGTGCAGGGACGTATCCCTTGGCGTTGACCTGCGTGTAGTCGTCGCCCCGCTCGGTCCGCTTGGTCTTGAGGTCGACGCGCTCATGCTCGAACTCGACGCCCGCTTCGTGAAGCGCGATATGATCGGCCATGCTGCAGGCGCCGGGTGAGTAGTAAAGCTTCATGTCGGTCTCCGGATGCGTCCGTGCATAGGGCAGGATCAGGAGCATCCACCTATGCCGAGCCGCCGCGGACGCAACCGCGCGGAAGGGAAGCATGCGTTTCCGGCGAGCGTGGCCCCGGCTCGCAGGTCAGTCGCGGGCGAGAGTCTCGGCGTGGGGGATGACCAGGCCCAGTGGCGTAGGCTCGAGATCGGAGGCGCTGAACATCCTGTCCAGCCATCCTGACGGTGCCATGCGCCGGACCGAGCGGACCAACTCGTTCACCGTATCGATGAAGCCGACAAGCTCGATGCCCGGCAGGGCGTCGTACCCTTCGAGCCCGGCGCCCTGATCACAGGTCGCGGTGGACGGCGACAGCACCTCGATGACGATGATCGGCGTTCCCGGCACCTTTACGTCGGTGCCGTGATCCGGTCGCGATCCGCGCAAGGCCGCACGAAGCGGGCCACGAGGTTGCCTCGGGCGCAGGCGTGCCTCTCGGTCCCACCCGTCATCCTCTGGATCACGCCGTTCGACGGCTCGAACTTACGATCAGTACCGAACTCCGTCGCCAGGAATCCGTCCAAGGCGATCGGCTGGCAGGGCGGGTCGGTCGCCGTACAGGTGGGCATATCCGTTTCCGCCGAACGGAAGAAGGGCCGGAGCGCGTGCTCCGGCCCTCCTGTTCGTAACGGTGGGTGGGCGCGGGCCAAGCCCGCGCTTTCGTCGGACGGGATCGGCGGCGTGACCGCCGACCCGTCGGCCGTTCCGCTTTCGTCCTGGGAGCGGCGACGCCGCTCCCATGCGAAATCAGAAATCCATCCCGCCCATGCCGCCGCCCATGCCGCCGCCGCCCATGGGCATCGCCGGCTTGTCGTCGGGGAGCTCGGACACCGCCGCCTCGGTGGTGATGAGCAGCCCCGCGACCGAGGCCGCGTCCTGCAACGCGGTGCGGACGACCTTGGTGGGGTCGATGACGCCCGCCTGGACCAGGTTCTCGTACACGTCGGTCGACGCGTTGAAGCCCTTGGTCTCGTCGTTCTCGCGCAACAGGTTGCCCGCGACCACCGCCCCGTCGAACCCGGCGTTCTGCGCGATCTGGCGCAGCGGGGTCTGGAGCGCGCGGCGGACGATGTCGACGCCGCGCGTCTGGTCGTCGTTGATGCCGGTCATCCCCTCGAGCGCCTTGGTGGCGTACAGGAGAGCGGTGCCGCCGCCCGGGACGATCCCCTCCTCGACCGCCGCGCGGGTCGCGTGGAGCGCGTCGTCGACGCGGTCCTTGCGCTCCTTGACCTCGACCTCGGTCGAGCCGCCGACCTTGATCACCGCGACGCCGCCCGCGAGCTTGGCCAGGCGCTCCTGGAGCTTCTCGCGGTCGTAGTCGGACGTGGTGTTCTCGATCTGCTGGCGGATCGCCTCCGTGCGGCCCTTGATCGAGTCGGCGTCACCCGCGCCGTCGACGACGGTGGTGTTGTCCTTGTCGATCGAGACGCGCTTGGCGGTGCCCAGCATCGCGAGCGTCACGCTTTCGAGCTTGATGCCCAGATCCTCCGAGATCACCTCGCCCTTGGTCAGGACGGCGATGTCCTCGAGCATCGCCTTGCGACGATCGCCGAAGCCCGGCGCCTTGACGGCCGCGACCTTGAGGCCGCCGCGCAGCTTGTTGACGACGAGCGTGGCCAGAGCCTCGCCCTCGATGT
>CAXTFF010000049.1:0-11218 GCA_964243325.1 uncultured Sphingomonas sp. | reverse complement strand
GCCTCGACAACGATGTCGACGGCATGGTCCACATGTCCGACATCGCCTGGGGCGTGTCGGGCGAGGACGCGCTCAACCTCCACCGCAAGGGCGAGACCGTCCAGGCCGTCGTGCTCGACATCGACCCCGAAAAGGAGCGCATCTCGCTCGGCATGAAGCAGCTGGAGCGCGGCGCGCCGGTCGCGGGCGGCGCGGCGGCGACGCCGGGGTCGGGGCTGAACAAGAACCAGGTCGTGACCGTCACCGTGCTGGAGGTCCGCGATCCGGGCCTCGAGGTGCAGGTCGGCGACGACGGCGTGACCGGCTTCATCAAGCGCATCGATCTCGGCCGCGACCGCGACGAGCAGCGGCCCGAGCGGTTCCAGGTCGGCCAGAAGCTCGACGCGATGGTGACGGGCTTCGACCGCTCCAAGAAGCCGACCTTCTCCGTCAAGGCGATGCAGATCTCCGAAGAGAAGCAGGCGGTGGCGCAGTACGGCTCGTCCGATTCGGGCGCGTCGCTGGGCGACATCCTGGGCGCCGCGCTCAAGGCGCGCGACAACAACTAAGGAGAGATGGGCCGGGGCGATACGCGCTCCGGCCCCGGTCAACGCGCGGGAGGGGGCTCCAAGATGATCAGGTCGGAATTGGTCGATCGGCTGTGCGAGGGGCATCCCGACCTGTCGGGCCGCGAGATCGAGTCGATCATCGGCTGCTTCTTCGACACGATCTCGACGCGCCTGGCCGCGGGCGGCCGCGTCGAGCTGCGCGGCTTCGGCGCGTTCTCCACCCGCCCCCGCGACGCCCGCACCGGCCGCAATCCGCGCACGGGCGAGCATGTCGAGGTCGGGGCCAAGCGCGTTCCCTATTTCAAGCCCGGCAAGGAAATGCGCGCGCGGCTCAACGTGTGAGTTGCTTTAGGCCGGGCGATGGGCTTGTCCGGTCGCGTGGGCGGACGTGGCGAAATCGGTAGACGCTGCCGACTTAAAATCGGTTTCCTCTGGAGTGCGGGTTCAAGTCCCGCCGTCCGCACCACCCTTCTCGCGCCGATGGTGGCGATCTCGGCGCTCGCGGGGTGCGACCGCCCTCCCGATACCGGCCCCGTGGTCGTCAGCGCGGTGGTGGGAGAGAGCGCGCCCGGCACGGCCGACCCCTCCATCCGCCTCCTCGCCGACGCGACCGAACAGGGGCTGGTCCGCTTCGACGCCGCCGGGCAGATCGAACCGGGCCTCGCCGAACGGGGGATCGTCATCGACGACGGCACCAGCTACATCTTCCGCCTCCGCAAGGCCGAATGGCCCGACGGCTCGACCGTGACCGCGGCCGAGGTCGCCGCGGCCCTCACCCGCCGGCTGGACGCCCGCGCCAATCCGCTCCGCCCGTTCCTCACCGCGGTCGACGAGGTCGTGGCGATGACCCCGCAGGTCGTGCAGATCCGCCTGGGCCGCCAACGCCCCGACCTGCTCAAGCTGTTCGCCCAGCCGGAGATGGCGGTGGTCCGCGCCCGCATCGGCGGCACCGGCCCGCTTCGCCTGGTCGCCGACACGCCGCACCTGCTCCTGCGCCCGGCGGTCGACCCCGCGCACGCCGACGCGGACAGGCCGCGGCCGGCCCTGCCCGAGGACGACGTCCGCCTGATCGCCGAGCGCGGCGCGCTGGCGGTCGCGCGGTTCGCAAGCCGCCGGTCGGACCTGGCGACCGGCGGCACGTTCGACGAATGGCCGCTCCTCGCCCACGCCGGGGTACGCCCGGCCGACACCCGCATCGACCCGGCGGCGGGCCTGTTCGGGCTGGCGATCATCTCGCGCGAGGGGTTCCTGGCCGATCCGGCGAACCGCTCCGCCCTGTCGCAGGCGCTCGACCGCGCGGCGATCACGGGCGCGCTGACCCCGGGGTGGGAGGCGGTCGACCGCCTGCTGCCGGAGCCGCTCGACAGCGCCGCGCCGCCCACCGTGCCGCCCTGGACGCTGCTGACGCTCGACCAGCGGCGGGCGTCCGCCCGGGAACGCGTGGCGGCCGCCGTGCAGCCTGTGCGACTGCGGATCGCGATGCCCGGCGGGCCGGGCGGGACGATCCTGTATGGGCGCATCGCGGCGTCGTTACTTGCGGTCGGAATCGAGCCGGAGCGGGTCGGCTGGCGCGCACCCGCCGAGCTGAGGCTCATCGACGAGGTCGCGCCCTACGACAGCGCGCGCTGGTATCTCGCCCGCGTGTGCCGGCCGTGCGGAGCCGAAGCGAGCGCGGCCCTCCTCGCGGCGCGCGACGCGCCCGATATGGCGGCGCGCGGCCGGGGGATCGCGGCGGCGGACCGGCTGCTCGATGCGGATGCAGCCTATGTTCCGATCGCGCGGCCGCTGCGCTGGTCGCTCGTCTCGCCGCGCCTGGGACGGTGGCGGCCCAACGCGCGCGCATGGCATCCGTTGAACCGCCTGCGCACCGGGCCCAATTAGCGATCATGCGACGCCCCATAGAGCCCGCCGTTCTCGACCGGCTGCCGCTCGGCCGCGATCCCGCCTCCGTTCGCGTCCGGATCGAGACCATCGAGCGGCTGCTGGAGCGGTTGTTCGTCGTACCAGGAATCAACCGGCCGGTCGGGCTGGATACGCTGCTTGGGCTAGTGCCGGTCGTCGGCGACCTGGTGGGCGCGGGGTTGGGCGCATGGCTGGTGTGGGAAGCGCGCAATCTGGGGCTGTCCAAATTCAAGCTGGCGCGCATGGCGGGCAATGTCGGGCTGGACGCGGTCGTCGGGCTCGTGCCGTTCGTGGGCGACGTGGCCGACTTCCTGTTCCGGTCCAACACGCGCAACTTGCGCATGCTCAAGCGGTATCTGGACAAGCACCATCCCGCGACCGTGGTCGTGGACGGCCGCGCGGCACCCTGAGCGCGGCGGCCCGATCAGTCCGGCTCGTCCGCCTCGCCGAGCTCCTCGCCGAACCAGAGCCGCGCGTCGTCGCGGAAAAGCATCACCGCCGACCCGATCGTGAGCGCGGCGGAGATGATGAAGCTGCCCTGCGACAGGGGATGCGGATTGACCGAGGTGGCGAGCGTGAAGAGCGTCAGCAGCATCCGCCCGCCTCCCACGACCGCGAGCGCGACGACGATCCACTTGGCGACCACGCTCGCGCGCCGGGCGACCAGGTACCAGAGCACCAGCGTCGTCGCGACGACGAGCGCGACGATGAAGGGCTGCGCCCACCTAGCGACGAGCATCGTCTGCGGGTTCAGCCGCAGCGCGTGCTGGGTGCGATCCCAGGCCAGCCGCGTCCCGATCAACCAGAACAGGGTCGAGACGAACCAGTATCGCTCGAATCGAACGACCGACGGCGGCTTGGGCATAGCGTCCTCTCTCATGATGGCGCGCTCAGACCGTGAAATCGAGGCCGATATCGGCCGCTGGCGCCGACTGGGTCAGCCGCCCGACGGAGATGAAGGTCACCCCCGTCTCGGCGATCGCGCGAATGGTCGACAGCGTGACGCCGCCCGACGCCTCGGTCGGAACGCGTCCGGCGACGATCGCGACGGCTTCGCGCAGCACCGGAGGCGGCATGTTGTCGAGCAGGAGATGCGTCGCGCCCGCCTCCAGCGCGGGAGCGATCTGATCGAGGCGGTCCACCTCGACGATGATCGCGGCGATCCCGGCCGACCGGGCGCGGCGGACCGCTTCGGCGACGCCGCCCGCGACAGCGACATGGTTGTCCTTGATCATCGCGGCATCCCACAACCCCATGCGGTGGTTGCGCGCGCCGCCGGTGCGGGTCGCGTACTTCTCCAGCACGCGCAGACCCGGGATCGTCTTGCGCGTGTCGAGCAACGTCGCGCCCGTGCCCGCGATCGCATCGACATGCGCGGCGGTCAGCGTCGCGATCCCCGACAGATGCTGGACGGCGTTGAGCGCCGACCGCTCGGCGGTGAGCAGCGCGCGGGCGCGGCCGTGAAGGCGCAGTAGATGCGCGCCTGGCGAAACGCGCGCACCATCCTCGACCAACCGCTCGATCCGCACGTCGGGATCCAGGTGGCGAAAGAACGCCTCCGCGAGCGGCAGGCCTACGACGGTTATCGCATCGCGGCTGTCCATCACGCCGTCGAACATGGCGTCGGCGGGAATGACCGCCGCAGAGGTGATGTCCCCCGCCTCGCCCAGATCCTCGGCGAGCGTCGCGCGGACGAAGCGGTCGAGATCGAAATCGGGGATCATCGAATGGTTCGAACCTGAACAAGTTGAGGAAAGTATAGGCGTGAACGGTGTTTTCGCTTCGATCGAATCGGGCGCAACGTCATCATGCCCCCCTGCTGGCACGAAGCGCGAGCTGTAGGACAGGGCTCCATGATCGACGGCCGCTCAGTCGCCCGTCACACGAACCGGCCCCAGATCGCCCTGCCCCACTGTTCCGCTCGCCATGGCGAGCATCGCATCTAAGCTCTTCTTGGCGCGCAGCCGCAGGCCTTCCTCGATCTCGATCCGTGGCTCCAGGTCGCGGAGCGCGACGTAGAGCTTCTCCATGTTGTTGAGCGCCATGTACGGACAGATGTTGCAGTTGCAGTTCCCGTCCGCGCCCGGCGCGCCGATGAAGCGCTTGTTCGGCATCGACCGTTCCATCTGATGGATAATGTGCGGCTCGGTCGCGACGATCAGCGTATCGCCGGGCATGGCGTTCGCGAATTCCAGGATGCCGCGGGTCGAGCCGACATAGTCGGCGTGGTCGAGGATAATCGCCGGACATTCGGGGTGTGCGGCCACCGGCGCGCCGGGGTATTGCGCCTGAAGCTTCATCAGTTCCGTCTCGCTGAACGCCTCGTGGACGATGCACACGCCCGGCCATAGCAGCATGTCACGCCCGGTCTTGCGGACGAGATAGCCGCCCAGATTGCGGTCCGGGCCGAAGATGATCGGCTGGTCAGCGGGAATCTGCGACAGGATCTTCTCGGCGGAGGACGAAGTGACGATAACGTCGGACAATGCCTTCACCTCGGTCGAGCAGTTTATGTAAGTCAGCGCGATGTGGTCCGGGTGCCGCGCGCGGAAGGCCGCAAACTGCTCGGGCGGGCACGAATCCTCAAGGCTGCAGCCGGCGTCCATGTCGGGAAGCACGACGATCTTTTCGGGTGACAGGATCTTCGCCGTCTGCGCCATGAAGCGCACCCCGCAGAACGCGATCACGTCCGCGTCCGTCTCCGCCGCGCGGCGGCTGAGATCAAGGCTATCACCCACGAAATCCGCCAGATCTTGAAGCTCGGGCTTCTGGTAATAGTGCGCCAGGATCACCGCATTGCGCTCGACGCGCAGGCGGTCGATCTCCGCGCGTAGATCGAGGCCGGTAAGGTTGAGGTCGATGGCCGTCATGAGGTCCTCCGGAGCGGTCGACCGTGTCGTCCGATGCCTGTTGATCTGGTGTCGATCGGCCGGTCCTGCAACGATCCCGATGTCGTCCGGCGGCCGCGTATGTCGGGATGACGCCCGCTATCCGAGCGCAAGGCTCCATGTCGCGACGTCCTGCCTCGCGCGCCCGCGCAGCCGGAGATCGATCAGATGGGCGAGTACCGATCCCTCGGCCGCCGGCAGCAGGCGCGGGTCGAGGCCGACATACATGCGTCGCGTCATGCCGGGCACGTCTTGTGGACCCTCACCGAGCAACCGCATGATCTGCCCCTCGCGCTGCTTGCGGTGTCCGAGCAGCCCGCGCACCCAGCGGCGTGGATTATCGACCCGGTCGCCATGCCCCGGGTAATAGACGCGGTCCTCGCGGGCGAGGAGCTTCTCCAGGCTGGCCATGTAGGCGGTCATGTCGCCGTCCAGGGGCGAGACGACGCTGGTCGACCAGCCCATGACATGATCGCCCGAGAACAGCGCGCCCGTCTCCTCCAACGCGAAGGCGAGGTGGTTGGACGTATGGCCGGGCGTGGCGAGCGCACGGAGCGTCCAGCCCTCGCCTGTCACCGACTCGCCGTCGGCCAGGACCCGCGCGGGCGCATAGTCGGCATCAAAGGCGGCGTCGACGCGCAGACCCTCGTTGCTCAAGTGGCTTGGGGCAGCACCGAGGATCGGTGCTCCGCTTGCGGACGCGAGCGGACGGGTGGCCGGGCTGTGGTCGCGGTGATGATGGGTGACGAGGATCGCGGAAACCGGGCGGCCGTCGATCGCGCGCAGCAGCGCTGAGATGTGGTCGGGGTGATCGGGGCCGGGATCGATCACCGCCAGGTCGCGCGTGCCCACGATATGGGTCTGGGTGCCCGTGTGGGTGTAGGGCGAGGGGTTCGGCGCGAGAACGCGGACGACCAGCGGTTCGAGCGGGATCACCTGACCCGTCTCGGGCGCGAGCGGAGGAGCGGGCATGGACGGCGATGTGACCGGATATGCGGGCAGGCGCAACCTCCGCGCCCGACAGGGATCGGTCCCCGGACCCGGTCGAGATCGTCGTGGATCTTGCGCAGTTCCTCCTCGCGGCCTGCGAGCGCGAGGCGGCACAGCCCGGCCAGGTCGCGTCGGCCGTTTTCCTGCGCCGCAGTTGCGGCTTCGGTCAGCAGGCGCCCGGGCAGCGTCTCGGCGGTGGTCGCGTCCCGCCCCCGGGCGGAGATGACGCGCTCGACCACGTCCCGCGCGGTCAGCGGCAGCTCGTGTAATCACACCTCCAGGACCGCGTGCTCGGCATCGCCGATCCGTTGGGCCGCCAGCAAGCTCCCGACTCGACTAGAGCCGTGGTCTCAGTCGATCACGCGTGTGATCAAGTTGGGCAGCCGATCCGTCGACCGGGCTTACAGGTCGGGACGCGCCGAGCTGACGTTAACCACCGCGAGCGGCAGGAATGCTGCCGTCGCGCGAGTCGGTACGGCTTGTGCATAATAATGGGCAGCCGAGTGCTTGAAGCCTCAGCGGGGTGGATCGACCGCTTCTCCGGACGCCGCGTCGACCCACCCCAACCCGGCCTTCAGGCAGAAGCAGCACCCTCTTCGAACAACTGCTTCAGCTCGCCCGACTCGTACATCTCCATCATGATGTCCGACCCTCCAACAAACTCACCGCCGACATAGAGCTGAGGTATGGTCGGCCAATCGCTATAGGCCTTGATGCCCTGGCGTACGCCCTGGTCCTGGAGCACGTCCACCGTCTCGAAGTCGACATCGAGATGCTGGAGGATCGCGACGGCCCGGCTGGAGAAGCCGCATTGCGGGAACAGCGCGGTGCCCTTCATGAACAGGACGACGGGATTCGCTTTCACGAGCGCGTCGATGCGGGTCTGGTCGGCGTTGTTCGTCTCTGGGGTCATGTGATCAGTCCTTGGGGACGGAGGTGGTCAGCTGCAGCGCATGTAGGGTCGTGCCCATCCGCTCGCCAAGGGCGGCATAGACCGCGCGCGTCTGCTGAACGCGGCTCATCCCGGCGAAGCTAGCGGCGACCACGCGCGCGGCGTAATGGTCGCCGTCGCCGGCCAGGTCGGTTATCTCGATCCGCGCGTCCGGGATGGCGGCGCGGATCATGGCCTCAATGTCGGCGGCGGCCATGGGCATTCAGCGCACCTCCATCAACTGACGGCGCGCCTCGACCAACTGCTCGTCGAGCGTGCGGCGGACGACCGCATCGTCCACCTCGACGCCCGCGGCCGCCAGGTCGCCCATCAGCTTGCGCGCTACGTCGTCGTCGCCCGCTTCCTCGAAATCGGCCTGCACGACCGACTTGGCGTAGCTGTCGGCTTCGGCCGGGGTCAGCTTCATCAGCCCGGCGGCCCACTGCGCGGTCAGCTTGTTGCGCCGAGCCATGACGCGGAACTGCATCTCGCCGTCGCGCGCGAACTGAGCCTCGTTCGCGCGCTCGCGGTCGTCGAACATGGTCATGCGTACGGTTCCTCGTGTTTCCCGCGAGATAGGCCGGGATCGGGAACGAGGCAACGGCGGCCTGGACGTCGGCGGCGACGCGTCTCGCGGCTCACATCTCGACGACCAGTTTCCCGATCGCGCCACGCGCGGCCATCTTGGCGATCGCGTCGCCGCCGCGTTCCAGCGGGAAGGTCTCGGTCACGCGCGGGCTGATCCGGCCCTGCTCCCAGAGTCGGAAAAGGTGATCGATATGGGCTTGGTTCGCGGCCGGATCGCGCGCGGCGAACGCCCCCCAGAAGACGCCGCATACGTCGCAACTCTTTAGCAGCGTCAGGTTGAGCGGGAGCTTGGGAATGCCGGCCGGAAAGCCTACCACCAGGTAGCGCCCTTCCCAGGCGATCGAGCGAAGGGCGGGCTCGGCATAGTCGCCGCCGACGGGATCGTAGACGACGTCCGCTCCGTTCGGGCCCACCGCCTCCTTGAACTGCTCCGCCAACGCCTTGGATCGGTCCTTGTCGAACGGCGCGCGGGCATAGACGATCGTCTTGTCCGCGCCCGCCCGCCGTGCGGCCTCGGCTTTCTCCTCGGACGACACGGCGGCCACCACGCGCGCGCCGAACGCCTTGCCCAATTCGACCGCGGCGAGGCCGACGCCGCCCGCCGCGCCGAGCACGAGCAGCGTCTGCCCCTCCTTCAGATGCCCGCGGTCGAGCAGCGCGTGGATGGTCGTGCCGTAGGTCAGGACCAGCGACGCGCCTTCGGCGAAACTCCGGCCATCGGGCAGGCGGAACATCCGCGTCGGGTCGATCGCGATCCGCTCGACCAGCCCGCCATTGCCGATCGTACCCATGATGCGGTCGCCGGGCGACCAGCCGGTCACGCCGTCGCCGACGCTTTCGACGACGCCAGCGATCTCGCCGCCCGGCGCAAAGGGGCGCGGCGGCTTGAACTGGTACCTGTCCTCGATGATCAGGACGTCGGGGTAGTTGATCGCGCACGCCTTGACCGCGACGACGACCTGGCCGGGGCCGGCCGTGGGGTCCGGGAGCTCGGTCAGCTCAAGCATTTCGGGGCCGCCGGTCCTTGTCGATAGCAACGCCCGCATCCGGCTTCTCCTGAGATCAGTTCGGCTCCGCTCTTGCCAGTGGCGGACGGGGCGCGTCCAGCCCCGGCCGAGCTACTCCGCGGCCCGCGGAAAGGCGGGAAGCTTGGCGACGTCGCGCGGGTCGTGTTGGATGATCACGGTCGCCTTCAGGTTGCGCGCCATGGTCTTGAAGCGGTCGAGCGAGGCGAGCGTGTCCGCCCGGTTCGTGTTGAAGCTCGGCACGCCGTCGGTTTCGTAATTTTCCTGGAAGTGCGCGAGATCGCCGGTGAGCAGCACGGGGCCCCTGCCCTTCAGCCGCACGAGCAGCGAATGGTGGCCGGGCGTGTGGCCGGGCGTGTCGAGCATGACCACGCTGCCGTCGCCGAACACGTCCAGGTCGCCGCGCACCTGCTCCACCTTGCCGCCGCCCGAGATCCAGTGCGCGACGGGCTTGGGATCGGGCGCGCCGAAGCCGGCGGCGGCGGGCGTGGCGGTGAGCGCCGCCCAGTCGCCCTGGCCGATCAGGAGGGTCGCGCCGGGGAAGTCGCGCGCCTGGCCGGTATGATCACCGTGATGGTGGCTGACCCCCACGCGCATCACCTGCGCGGGCGCGACGTTGAGCGCGCGAAGCTGTTCAACGACGGTCGCCTTCATCAGCATGGGCGAGTCCGGATCGGTCTTGGTCGCGGCGGGGTAGCCGGTGTCCCACAGCATCAGTTCGTCACCATGGCGGATCAGGTAGCAGCTGGCGACCAACGGCTTCGTCACGCCCTCATAGGCGCGGGTGTCGGAGAAGATCGCCATGTCGCGCGGCTGCTTGGTCGCGCCGCAATCGAGCCGGGCGAGCGTGACGCGAACGGGCGGCTCCTGCCCGCCGGCGGCGAAGGCGGCCACCCCGCTGCCGAGACACCCACACACCAACGCCAACAATGCCCGCTTCATCTGCCCGCCCCCGCTTCTCGTATCGAGGGTATGGTTAACCCAGTTCCGGCGCGTCGCCTATCCCGTACGGTGGTCGGCGACGATCGCGCCCGTCGCGGCGAGTTCGGCCTCATGCGCCGCCTCGCGCCAGCTTTCCGCCAACGCCCGCCGTTCCCATTCCAGCATCGCAGGATGGGCGAGCACCCGCTCGACCCAGCGCTCGCCGGGGCCGCCGACGTCGATGCCATAGGTGCGGACGCGAAAGGCGACGGGCGCGAAAAAGGCGTCGACGACGGTGAATGCGGAACCGGCGAGCCAGGGTCCGCCGAAAAGGTCGAGCCCCTCCGCCCAAAGTTCGTCTAGGCGCGCCACCTCGCGATCGAGCGCGGGGGTGCCCGGCACGGCGGCGACGCGGACGCCGACATTCATGGTCCGCTCGCTGCGGAGCGCGGAGAAGCCGCCATGCATCTCGCAGGTCGCGCTTAGCGCCCAGGCGCGCGCGGCTGCGTCCGCGGGCCAGACGCCCGCGTGCCGCTCGGCGAGATAGAGCGCGATGCCGAGCGAGTCCCACACCGTCCGTCCGCCGTCGAGCAGGACGGGCACTTGCCCGGTCGGCGAAAAGGCGCGGAACGCCGCCCAATTGTCGGCGGCGGCGAACGGCTCGATCCGGTCCTCGAATGGGATGCCGAGCGCGCGCATGAGAAGCCAGGGCCGGAGCGACCAGCTGGAATAGTTGCGGTTGGCGGTGATCAGGACGTAGCCCACCGGCTCACTCCCTGTAAGCGGCCGTGGTCTTGGCCCTTACCTCTTCGGCGGTCGTGCCGGGCGCGAGCTCGATCAGCTTGAAGGCGGAGGCGTGATCCGGCCGCGCGAACACCGCCAGGTCGGTGATCACCAGGTCGACGACGTTCCGGCCCGTCAGCGGCAATGTGCAGGCCGGGACGAACTTGGGCGAGCCGTCCTTGGAGGTGTGCTCCATGACGACGATGATCCGCTTGACGCCCGCGACCAAGTCCATCGCGCCGCCCATGCCCTTGATCATCTTGCCAGGGATCATCCAATTGGCGATGTCGCCGTTCTCCGCCACTTCCATCGCGCCGAGCACCGTCAGGTCGATATGCCCGCCCCGGATCATCGCGAAGCTGTCGGCCGACGAGAAATAGACCGAACTGGGCAGCTCGCTGATCGTCTGCTTGCCCGCGTTGATCAGGTCCGGGTCGACCTCATCATCAAACGGGAACGGGCCGATGCCGAGCATCCCGTTCTCCGACTGCAGCGTCACCGTCATGCCCTCGGGAATGTTGTTGGCCACCAGTGTCGGAATGCCGATGCCGAGATTGACGTAGAAGCCGTCGCGCAGCTCGCGCGCCGCGCGGGCGGCCATCTGGTCTCGGGTCCAGGGCATCAGTTCAGCCGTCCTTCCTG
>CAXTFF010000048.1:8499-11286 GCA_964243325.1 uncultured Sphingomonas sp. | reverse complement strand
GTCGAGCGCTGCGCGATCGGGCGTCATGCGGCCTCCTGTCCGGCAAGGGCCTCGTCGCAATCTACGAACACGTCGCGACGCTTCGCCGCGCCAAGCCGGTGACGGATGATCCTAAGGAGATCGTCAGGCTTGGCGTGGGCGCCCGCGAGCCGGTCGCCTCCGAGGCGGTGTCGCTGTTCGTGAAGGCGCTCTGGCATTTCGCCGGGAACATGACCTTGACCTTCGGGGCATGGGACGGCGTGGTGCTGACCGGAAGCCTCGCGGCGGCGCTGCGGCCGGTTCTCCCGCAAGCCGAACTGGCGCGGCGCTTCGTCCTGACGGGCCCCTACCGGCGCGAACTCTCCACCACTCCCCGGTCGCTCGTCACCTTGCGCCATCCGGAACTGGAGGGCGCGGCCGCCGCGCTGCTGGTCGAGGACGCGCGGCGCGGATCGGGTCCGCGCGCCCTGGCGGCGTGACCCGGGCGCGGGTGGCGAACGCGAGCGAGCGTGGACCGTCCCGGCCGCGCTCCCGCACCCATTCGCGTCCGACATTCCGGAGAGGTGGCAAGCGCGTTAAGACCCAGCGTTTAAGAGGCCGAGGATGCTCCGCGTTCTGACCCTCTCCACGCTGTTCCCCGACGCGAGCCGACCCAATTTCGGCGTGTTCGTCGAGCGGCAGACGCGGGGGTTGGCCGAATCGCCGGATACGGAAGTGATCGTGGTCGCGCCGGTCGGGCTCGCGCCCGGGCCGATCGCGCGGTTTCGGCAAGGTGCGCTCGCCGGGCTGCCTGAGCGAGAGGATCGGCGCGGGCTCGACGTCCACAGGCCGCGGTTCCTCGCGCTGCCGTTGACGGGCGGGCGGTTCCATGCGCGCGCGCTCGTGCGGGCGGTGGCGCCGGTGCTCGACCGGCTGCGGTTCGACGTGATCGACGCGTCGTTCTTCTTTCCCGACGGGGTGGCGGCGGTGACGCTCGGGCGGCGGTACGGGGTGCCGGTGTCCATCAAGGCGCGCGGGGCCGATATCCATCATTGGGGGCGGAGCCGGGCGACCGGGCCCCAAGTCCTCGCGGCCGGGCGCGGGGCGGACGGGCTGCTCGCGGTGTCGGCGGCGATGAAGGACGACATGACCCTGCTGGGGATGCCGGGCGAGCGCATCCGCGTCCACCATACCGGGGTCGATCAGGACCGCTTCGCCCCCATGAACCCCGGCGCCGACCGCGCCGCCGCCAAGGCGGCGCTTGGAGTGGCCGGTCCGCTGGTGGTCGCGACCGGGGCGCTGATCCCGCGCAAGGGACACGACATCGTGATCCGGGCGGTGGCGGCGCTGCCGGGCGTCGCGCTCCGGGTCGCGGGGGAGGGACCGGAGCGCGCGCGGCTGGAGGCGCTGATCCGCGCGATGGGCGTGGGCGACCGGGTGCGGCTGCTCGGGTCGGTCGCGCATGGCGAGCTGCCCGGCCTCCTCGCCGCAGCCGAGATAATGGCGCTCGCCTCCGCCTCCGAAGGGCTCGCCAACGCCTGGGTCGAGGCGCTGGCCTGCGGCGTGCCGATCGTCGTCACAAAGGCCGGCGGCGCGCGCGAGGTGGTGACCGCGCCAGATGCCGGCCGCATCGCCGCGCGCGACCCCGCCGCCTTCGCGGGCGCGATCGCGGAGCTGCTCGCCGACCCGCCCGACGCCCGAGCCGTCCGCGCCCACGCCGCGCGTTTCACGTGGGAAGGGAACGCGCTGGCCTTGCGCGATCACCTGGCCGGCCTGGTCCGGGGTTTCGGGAGCGGCGCGCCCCGCCACGCCGCCGCCTGACGCTCGGCCAGCGCGACCAGGTCGCCCATGACGGCGGGCATGTCGACCAGGTGCAGCCCCCAATCGGCGAGCACGCGGCCGCCCGCGACCACGTCGCCGCCGATCGTGTCGGCGCGCGGATCCGCCGGATCGGCGTTCACCGTCACCGCCAGGTGGCGCGCGCCGTCCCGTGCCGCGCACTCGGTCGTGATCAGCCCGGGCACCCGCACGAACGGCGTGGCGACGGCGGTACCGTCGCTCGTCCAGGGAGCGAACGGCGTCGCGCTCGCGCCCAGGCCCGCCGCCGGAAAGATCGCGTCGGCCGCGCCGCGCCCGCCGCCGAGCGCGGCCGGATCCGTGCAGGCCACGAACATGCCCGGTACCCCCGCGCGACCGAAGCGGCCCCCGTCGGGCGGCGGCGAGCCGGCGCGGAAGGCGACGTAGCTCACCACGCAGCCATACTGGTCGCCCGTGCGGCAGAGCGGCATATGCTTCAGGTCGCCGCCGACGTCGCGGCCCTCGGGCACCAGCACGTTCGTGCCGATCAGCATGGCTGACACGACGTTGCGGCGCACGGCCGCGACCGGCTCGATGTCGGTCGCGATCAGCTCCTTCAGCCACCGCGAGCCCTGGCTGTGTCCGATCAGGACGACGCCGCGACCGCCATTGTCGCGCGCCAGATAGTCGCGCCACGCCGCGCGCACGTCGGCCAGCGCGATCGTCCCGTCGCCCGGATTCGGTCCGCCGGTCATCGCGGCGCGCAGCGCGGCGAGCGTCGCCTGCCGGTACATCGGCGCGAACACGCGGCACTTCCCCGTGAAGCGCGCGGCCTGCGCGGCGGCCACGCGCCGCTCCTCGTCGCCCGCGACGAGATCGCTGTTCCCACCCGGATCGAGGGATACGGTGGGATAGACGTGGAAACAATCGAATGGCGGCGCCTTGGCCGCCCGGAACCGCTCGATCCGGCGTCCGGCGTCCGCGGCGACGACGGTCGTGTCCTGATCCGCGGCGCACGCGTCGACGCGGCCC
>CAXTFF010000048.1:0-8399 GCA_964243325.1 uncultured Sphingomonas sp. | reverse complement strand
GTCCGCGGCGACGACGGTCGTGTCCTGATCCGCGGCGCACGCGTCGACGCGGCCCGGCCGGCACAGCCATGTCGACGCCTGCGCCTAGTCCGGCGCGCCCGCCTGGGCGGCCGCCAGCGCCAACGCCGACGTCATCCCGATCATCCGGCCTCCCTCCCTCGTTCCTCCGTCAGACCATCGGAGCCGCGCGCGCGATCAAGTCAACCGAGCGGGTACAGCGCGGCCGCGATCCGCCGACCCTCGCCGCGCAGCACGCCCCAGGCGCGCGCGGCGGCGCGGCTGTCCATCGCCTCCAGCCCGATCCCCGCGGCCTCCAGTTCGCGGGTGAGCGAGGCGGCGGGTCGCTCGAGCGACGCGCCGGTGCCGAGCAGGATGAACTCCGGCCCGGCCTCCACCAGCGTCGCCAGCGCGTCGGCGCGCAGCTCGGCGAGCGGCGGGGGTGTCCAGGCGGTCGCCTCGGTCTCGGTCAGCAGCAGCGCGCGGTGGTGCGCCTCGCCCACCCGGAAGCCGCGCGGGCCGAAACCGGCGACGATCGGGCCGGGGGCCGACGCTTCCCGTTCGGCGCGCATCAGCGCTCGGGACGCGGCCCGACGCGCTCCGCTCCGGCGGCGAGGCCCGTCGCCGCCTTCTCCGCCACGAACGTCGCGCCCGTCACCCCCGTCCAGATCAGGATCGGGTTGGCGATGTAGATCGACGAATAGGTGCCGATGACGATGCCCAGCAGCATGGCGAGCGAGAAGCCGAAGATCACCGCCGGCCCCAGCGCGACCAGCGCCGCCAGTGCCATGATCAGCGACAAGGAGGTGACGATAGTGCGCGACAGCGTCTCGTTGGTCGACAGGTTCAGGAGCGGGACGATCTCCAATCGGCGGTATTTGCGCAGGTTCTCGCGCACGCGGTCGTACACGACGATCGTGTCGTTCAGCGAATAGCCGATGATCGTCAGGATCGCGGCGACGATGTTCAGATCGAACTCCAGCCAGGTGAGCGAGAAGAAGCCCAGCGTCAGCGCCACGTCGTGGAACAGCGAGAACAGCGCGCCGACGCCGAACTGCCATTCGAACCGGAACCAGATATAGAGCGACACGCCCAGCATGGCGAGCGCGAGCGCCCACGCGCCCTTGGAGAACAGCTCGCCCGACACCTTGCCCGACACCGTGTCGACCGACACGATCCGCGCGCCCGGAAAGGCGCGGGTCAGCGCCGCGCGAACCCGGACGGCGGCGGCGTTGGCCGCCTCCTCGCCGCCCGTCGCGGGCAGCGGCAGCCGGATCGACACGTCGCGCGGGGAGCCGAACTGCTGCACCGCGGCGTCGCCCAGGCCCAGCGCGTCCACCCGCCCGCGCACCTCGTCCACCGCGACCCGCCCGGGCAGCGTCACGCGCACCACCTGCCCCCCGACGAAGTCGACCCCCAGGTTGAGCCCGCGCGTCGCGACCAGCGCGATGGAGGCGATGATGAGCAGCACCGACACGCCCATCGCCAGCGTCCGCCAGCGCAGGAAGTCGATGTTGGTGTCGTCGGGGATGAGTTTCAGGGGACGCATCGGGGTACCTTCAGATCACCAGTTCGCGCGGGCGCTTGGTCAGCCAGCCGGACACCATCAGCCGGGTGACGGTGACGGCGGAGAAGACGGACGTGACGATGCCGATGGTCAGCACCACCGCGAAGCCGCGGATCGGCCCTGAGCCGAAGAAGAACATGATGGCGGCCGCGATCACGTTGGTGACGTTGGCGTCGAAGATCGCGCGGCTCGCCTCCTTGTAGCCGAGCTCGACCGACTGGATGATCGAACGCCCGCGCCGCTGCTCCTCGCGGATGCGTTCGTTGATGAGCACGTTGGCATCGACAGCCGCGCCGATCGTCAGCACGAACCCGGCGATCCCCGGCAACGTCAGCGTGGCGTTGAACAGGGCCATCGCGCCCAGGATCATCAGGATGTTCAGGACGAGCGCCACCGTCGCGTACACGCCGAACCGCCCATAGGTCAGCAGCATGTAGGCGATGACCAGGCCGGTCGCGATCAGCCCCGCGACCGCGCCCTTGTTGATCGATTCCTGCCCCAGATCCGGCCCGACGGTGCGCTCCTCGACCACCTTGAGCGCGACGGGCAGCTTGCCCGACCGCAGCGCGATGGCGAGCGCGTTGGCGCTCTCGACGGTGAAGGAGCCCGCGATCGACGCGTTGCCGCCCAGGATCGGCTCGTTGATGTTGGGGGCGGAGATCACCTGGTTGTCGACGATGATCGCGAACGGCTTGTTGACGTTCGCCTGCGTCACCCGCGCGAACCGCCGTCCGCCCTCGGCGTCGAACGAGATCGACACGTTGGGCGAATTGTCGCGCGGGTCGTATCCCTGGCGCGCGTCGATCAGCTGGTCGCCCGACAGGATCGTCGACCGCTTGACCGCGATGACCGGCGCGCCGCCCGGATTGCTCGGATAGGGCAGCACCTGGCTGCCGACCGGCGCGCGCCCTTGCGCCAGCTCGGCCGGGTTCGCGGTCCCGTCGACCAGCTTGAACTCCAGCCGCGCGGTGCGCCCCAGCAGCGCCTGGAGCGCGGCGGGGTCCTCAAGCCCGGGCACCTGCACGACGATGCGGGTCGCGCCCTGCCGCACGATCGTCGGCTCGCGCGTGCCGAGCTCGTCGATGCGGCGGCGGACCACGTCGGTCGCGTCGCCCATCGCCTGGTCGACCGCCTGCGCCAGCCCGGCGGCCGTCGGGCGGATCACGAAGCGGCTCTGGTCGACGACGGTGATGTCGTATTCGCGCTGCCCGGTCATCCCCGCGCCCGACCCGGTGATGCCCAGCAGCCGCTCGCGCGCCGCGTCGACCTGGGACGGGTCGCGCAGCATGAACGAGATCGCCCCGCCGCGCGTGGAGATGTCGCCCACCTCGATGCGCGGCTTCTGGCGCCGCATCTCGGTCTGCACCTGGTCGCGCAGCGCCTCGATCCGCGTGTTCGCCAGGTCGCGCGTGTCGGCTTCCAGCAGCAGATAGCTGCCGCCCGCCAAATCGAGCCCCAGATTGATGCGCGGCAGCCGCTCGGCCCACGTGCCCAGATACCGCTCGGGCACGAAGCTCGGGATCGCGAGCAGGCAGAACAGCGCCAGCGCCCCGCCGACCAGCAGGGCCTTCCAGCGGGGAAAATCGAGCATCAGTCGTTCGCCGGTTTCGCGTTCGGCCCGACGATGTCGGTCAGCGTCGCCTTGACGACGCGCACTCGCGTGTTGGGCGCGATCTCGACCTCGACATGCGCGTCCTCGACGCGGGTGACGCGGCCGACGATGCCGCCCGCGGTGACGACCTGGTCGCCCTTCTTGACGGCGGCGACCGCGGCTTGGAGCGCCTTGGCGCGCGCCTGCTGCGGCCGGATCAGGAGGAAGTAGAAGACGATGAACACGAGGATCAGCGGCGCGAGGCCGAGGATCGAGCCGAGCCCCCCCGAAGCGGCCGCGCCGGCGGTCTGGGCATGAGCGGAAGTGATGAACATGGGGCGTCCGGTACTGGATGGAGGCGAAACAAGCGTCGCGCAGGTCAGCGCCGCCCGCTATCACCGGCGCTCCACGCGCGCAACTTCGCGGGCGTCTGCCAAGGAAGAGCGGACCATGATCCTGGTGACCGGACATATCAGGCTGGGCGCGGGCGAGGGCGAAAAGGCGCGCGCGCTGCTCGCCAGGCACATGGCGGACTGCAACGCGGAGGAGGGGTGCGGGTTCTACTCCTTCGCCTACGACGTGACCGACCCGGACCTGATCCGCGTGTCCGAGTCGTGGGAAAGCCCGGAGGCGATCGCCGCGCACGGCCAACTGCCGCATCAGAAGGCGTTCGGCCGCGCGCTCCAGGCGCATGGCGTACAGGACGTGCGGGTCGAGGGCTGGAACGCGGAGCATTGGCGCACGCTGATCGGGGGGTGAGGAGTGAGTTGCGTCGCCCCGGCGTAGGTTGGGGTCTCCCTCCGAGGGTGCGCCGGATCACGCCCACGACGAGATCCCAGCCTGCGCTGGGACGGCAGGGAGAGGGCGGAGGATGATGGGCATAGGCTGACCCGATGGGCCGGACCGTCTTGCATCCCGCGACCGTCGCGCGTATCCGCCCGCATTCGGGACACCATCGAAGTGCTACTTCGGTGGAACCCGTCGGTCGGGGCGTAGCGCAGCCTGGTAGCGCATCACACTGGGGGTGTGGGGGTCGCAGGTTCGAATCCTGTCGCCCCGACCAAGTCGAGCCAAGGGCGGCCGAGCCGTCCACGGCTCGCCTTTCTTGGATCGACCGGCCGGCGCGGCCGGGGCCGCGACCGACGGCATGGGCTTTGCCCATGCTTCCTCTCCGATTCGGCCTTTTCCTTCGTCACCCCGGATCAAGTCCGGGGCGACGGCAGGTGGAGCAGCCGGACCTTTCCCAGGCAACCCGTCGCGGCGACGCCGCGCCGTCGGACGTCGCGGGCGCGACGCCGGCCGGGCTGATCGCGGAAAGTTCGCAAGCTCGCTTGCGAACGGGCGATTAGGCCTGTCCTACAACCGCCACACGTGTTCCCTGTCCGTTCTCAAGCGGACCCGGGGAGAACGGCCATGAACCTAGACGACCTGATCGACGACCTGATCGACCGCGAGGGCGGCTATGTCCACCACCCCGCCGATCGCGGCGGCGCGACCTGCTGGGGGATCACCGAAGCCGTCGCGCGCGCCGAAGGCCATCCAGGCCCGATGCGCTCGCTCCCGCGCGACACGGCGGCGGGCATCTACCGCCGCCTATACTGGTTTCGCCCCGCCTACGACCGGATCGCGTCGCGCGCGCCGCTGGTCGCGGCCGAACTGTTCGACACCGCCGCCAACATGGGTCCCGCGACCGCGACCGCGTTCCTGCAACGCGCGCTCAACGCGCTCAACCGGGGGGCGAGCGACTTTCCCGACCTGCGCGTCGACGGCCGCGTCGGCCCGACCACGCTCGCCGCGCTCGACGCGTTCACGCTGCGCCGGGGCAAGGGCGGCGAGCGGGTGCTGCTCAAGGCGATCGAGGCGCTCCAGGGCGAACGCTACCTGACGCTCGCCGAGCGCCGCCCGGCCAACGAGGCGTTCCTCTATGGCTGGCTCGCCAATCGCCTGGGATAGGACGGTGATGCTTCTCGACTTCGCCCGGGCCGATAGGGCGTCCGGGCCTCAACTTCCCTCAACTTGTTCAGTAACGAACATTGGAAAACCACGATAATTCCTGCGACACGCGGGCGGGACCGCGCGCCGACCCCTGGACCCGCCGCGCGCGGCCGGGCTTCCTCTACGTCATGTACGCGCTGCTGCTCTGGGCCATCCCCGTCGGCCTGCTCGCCGCGGTCAGCCCGTCGGCGGCGCAGGCGGTGGCGCGCGCCACCGCCGCCTATCTCGGCGCGATCCCCGAGCCGCTCTACGCGCTCTTTGGCACCGGCTATCTCGGCTACACGCTCGCGCGGACGTGGGGACAGGCGAAGGGGTTGGAGCGTTGAGCGTCCGCATGACTCGACGCATCCTCCTCGCCGGCCTGCTGGCGACGCTCGCCGGCTGCGGCCCCGCCACGCTCAGCACCTTGGACGGCGCGGCCCGGCTCGGCGGCGGCCCCGCGCGCGTCGCGTCCGCCGTTCCGTACGGCGACCATCCCCGCCAGCGCCTCGACGTCTATGCGCCGCGCGGGGCAGGCGACGTGAAGCGGCCGGTCGTCGTGTTCTTCTACGGCGGCGCGTGGTCGTCCGGGTCGCGCGGCGCGTACGCGTTCGCGGGCCGCGCCTATGCGGGCGAGGGCTTCGTAGCGGTCGTCCCCGACTACCGGCTCGTGCCCGAGGTCCGCTTTCCCGCCTTCGTCGAGGACGGCGCGGCGTCGCTGCGCTGGGTCCGCGACAACATCGCGCGTTACGGCGGCGATCCGGCGCGCGTCACGGTCGCGGGCCATTCGGCCGGCGCGCACATCGCGGCGCTGCTCGCGCTCGATCCGCGCTGGCTGCGCGGCGCGGGCGTGGCGTCCGGTTTCATCCGCGCGGGCGCGCTGATGGCCGGGCCGTACGACTTCCTGCCCTTCGACGACGCGCGCAGCCTGGCCGCGTTCGGCGCGTGGCCGCGCCCGGCCGAGACGCAGCCGATCACCTACGCGCGGGCCGACGCGCCGCCGCTCTGGCTCGCGACGGGCACGTCGGACACCACCGTCCGCCCGCGCAACGGCGAGGCGCTGGCGGCCCGCCTGCGCGCGGCGGGCGCGTCGCCGACGGTGAGGCTCTATCCCGGCCGGGGCCATGCCGACCTCGTCATCGGCTTGGCTCGGCCCTTGCGCGGCCGCGTCTCGACGCTCGCCGACAGCGCCGCCTACCTCCGCGAGCACAGCCGGTGACGACGTTGCGCCACCCCGGCGGCGTCCTACATCATCCCTCATGAGTTCCGATCACACCGCCGCGCCCGTCTGGCACGGCACCACCATCTGCTCGGTCCGCAAGGGCGGCCGGGTGGTCATCGCGGGCGACGGTCAGGTCTCCGCCGGCCAGACGATCATGAAGCCCAACGCGCGCAAGGTCCGCACGCTGGGCGAGGGGGCCAAGGTCATCGGCGGCTTCGCGGGCGCGACCGCCGACGCCTTCACGCTGTTCGAGCGGCTGGAGGCCAAGCTGGAGCGCCACCAGGGCAAGCTGATGCGCGCCGCGGTCGAGCTGGCGAAGGACTGGCGCACCGACAAGTTCCTGCGCAACCTGGAGGCGATGATGATCGTCGCCGACCGCGACGTGACCTTGATCCTGACGGGCAACGGCGACGTGCTGGAGCCCGAGGGCGGGATCGCCGCGATCGGATCGGGCGGCAATTTCGCGCTCGCCGCCGCCCGCGCCATCGACGCCTACGAGGCCGACGCGGAGGTGATCGCGCGCAAGGCGATGGGCATCGCCGCCGAGGTCTGCGTCTACACCAACGACCGCCTGACCGTGGAGGCGCTGGACGCCGCCTGACTTTCTAAGCCCCTCCTCTTCAGAGGAGGGGTTTGGGGAGGAGAACGCCGCTTGATCGGGTGTCCAGCCCCTTCCTCGAACCAGACTTCCCCACCCCAAATGCGGGAGGGGCTTAGGAAAAGAAATGAACGACCAGCTCACCCCCAAGGCGATCGTCGCCGCGCTCGACGCCCACATCATCGGCCAGGCCGACGCCAAGCGGGCGGTCGCCGTGGCGCTGCGCAACCGCTGGCGCCGCCAGCAGCTGACCGGCGAGCTGCGCGACGAGGTCACGCCCAAGAACATCCTGATGATCGGGCCCACCGGCTGCGGCAAGACCGAGATCAGCCGCCGGCTGGCGAAGCTGGCCGACGCGCCGTTCGTGAAGGTGGAGGCGACCAAGTTCACCGAGGTCGGCTATGTCGGCCGCGACGTCGAGCAGATCGCCCGCGACCTGGTCGAGGAGGCGATCCGGCTGGAGAAGGAACGCCGCCGCGCCGCCGTCAAGGACAAGGCGGAGGCGTCCGCGCTCTCGCGCCTGCTCGACGCGCTGACCGGCAAGGGCGCCAGCGAGGCCACGCGCGCCGCGTTCGAGCAACGCTTTCGCGACGGTCATCTGGACGCGACCGAGATCGAGATCGAGCTGGAGCAGACGCCGCAGATGCCCTTCGAGCTGCCCGGCGGCCAGCAGATGGGGATGATCAATCTCGGCGAGATGATGGGCAAGGCGTTCGGGGGCAACCAGCTCAAGCGCCGCAAGCTGACGGTGCGCGCCGCCTGGGACAAATTGGTCGACGAGGAGGCGGACAAGCGTCTCGACCAGGACGAGGTCAGCCGCCAGGCATTGGCCGACGCGGAGGCGAACGGGATCGTCTTCCTCGACGAGATCGACAAGATCGCGATGTCCGAACAGCGCGGCGGCGGCTCGGTCAGCCGCGAGGGCGTCCAGCGGGACCTGCTGCCGCTGATCGAGGGCACGACGGTCTCGACCAAGTACGGGCCGATGAAGACGGACCACATCCTGTTCATCGCGTCCGGCGCGTTCCACGTCGCCAAGCCCAGTGACCTGCTCCCCGAGCTCCAGGGCCGCCTGCCGATCCGGGTCGAACTGAAGGGTCTGACCGAGGAGGATTTCGTCGCGATCCTGTCCGACACCAAGGCGTCGCTGCCAGCCCAGTACAAGGCGCTGATCGCCACGGAGGGCGTGACGATCGACTTCACCGCCGACGGCATCCGCGCGGTCGCCCGCATCGCCGCCGAGGTGAACGGGCAGATCGAGAATATCGGCGCGCGGCGGCTCCAGACGGTGATGGAGAAGCTGCTGGAGGAGGTCAGCTTCGACGCCGAGAACCGCCACGGCCAGTCGCTCGTGATCGACGCGGCTTATGTGGAGAGGCAGCTGGCGAGCATCGCCCGCGACACCGACCTCAGCCGCTTCGTGCTCTAGGGCCGGTCGTAGGGGGTGAAC
>CAXTFF010000047.1:0-11342 GCA_964243325.1 uncultured Sphingomonas sp. | reverse complement strand
GTATCGCCCTGTTCGGCCGCGACTTTCTCCAGCGGATCGTTCGACAGCGTCGACGCGTAGAACGGCACGCCCGTCACCCTCGACGCGCGCGCCGCTCCAAGGTCGCGAAGTCGACCGGCAGCTTGGGGATCACGCCCTGCAACCCCGCGCCGTAGATCTGGTTCTGGTAATCGCCGAAATGCGCCATGCCGCCTCTCCCAATCCGTCGAACATGGCCCCGATGGCGGCGAAGGGGCAAGCCCGACGGTCAGATGTCCGGCGTCAGCGGCGCGCGGTTCCCGCCCAGATGCCGCGCCAACGCCTTCATCGCGGGCGCATAGGCGTCGCGCATCGCCGCGAACCGGTGGGCCGCCCCCTCGCGTCGAACCTCATAACCGGCGCGGTCGAGCCGATCGAGCACCTCGTCCAGTTCGGCGCCGACGGCCCAGGCCGGTTCGGGATCGAGCCGGAAAGCCGCGCACAACCGCGTCGCGGTGCCCGTCCCCATCCGGTGCAGCAGTTCCGCCGGGCCGTCCGCATCCGTTCCGGTGAGGCACGTCGCCACCAGGGTCGCCGTGTCGAGCACCGCCTCCATCGCCGCGAGCCAGTCGCCCTCCGAGTTCACGGACCGGTAATAATTGAGGCCGGGATAGGCCAGATGGCTGTGTTCGGTCGCCGCGCACCAGTCACGCCAGCCGATCAGAAGCGCCGGCAGCGCGCCGCGCATCGACGGGCCCGCCATCGTCTCCAGCAGGACGACGCCCGACGGCGGCGTTCCCGCGATGCTTCCCAGCACCAGCACCGCCGGTTCGCGGTCGATCAGCCCGGTCTGGACCTGGAGCACGGAGGCGATCGCGGTGGATATGACGCCGAACCCGGACAGGGCGGCCGCCAGGATCAGCCAGCGCGCCGCGCCGCTCGCGTCATATTCGCTGACGCCGAGCGTCAACAGCGACGATCCCGCGATCCAGACCCCGTCGCTGAACAGGTCGACCCGAGGGGAGAACAAATGCCCGAGCGCGTGCATCATCATCGCGAACCCGAACAACAGGAGCAGCAGCCAACCGAAGAAAGTCAGCAAGAAGGTGACGGGCGCGTAGCTATTCGAAGGTCTCGCATTCGCGTCCGGCCGCCGCCGCGCCGCCCGTCGCCAGAACGGCAGGCTCAGGTCGCGGACGCGCAGCACCACGCTGAACCGTCCGCTCGCCGGCCCAGGCACCAGAAGCGTCATGAAGATGTCCGCCAGCGCCAGCGCGACCGTCGCAGCGCCCGTCCCGAACTCGATAATCTTGAGCAAACCGACTCTCCCGACCGCCGAACGGGTCGGATCGAACTTCGGTCCATTCCGGCCAGGGAACCACGCGTAGCCGCCCGCGCTTGGTAGGCGGTCTTCACCATGGATGGGTCACCGTTGCTCCTTCTCGACGTTCAAGGGCTCGCCAAGTCGGTGCCGCCAGCCCGGCGGCTGTTCCGCGATCTCGACCTCCGGGTCGCGGCCGGACAGGTAGTCGCGATCCTGGGCGAGTCGGGCGTCGGCAAGTCCACGCTCCTCAACATCCTGGCCGGCCTCGACGACGCCGACGCGGGCGAGGTCCGGATCGAGGGCGCGGCGCTCGGGCCTCTCGACGAGGCGGCGCGCACGCGCCTTCGCAGGGAGCGTATCGGCTTCGTGTTCCAAGCCTTTCATATCCTGCCCTATCTGACGCTGCGACAGAACGTCGCGCTCCCGCTCGCGCTGGTGTCGCCCGACGCGCGCGCGGCCGCGGCCCGCGCGGACGGGATGCTGGCGGCGGTCGGGCTCGGCGAGCGCGGCGACGGCTATGCCCGCGACCTTTCGGGGGGCGAGCTGCAGCGCGTGGCCATCGCCCGCGCGCTCGTCCACCGGCCCGCGCTGATCCTCGCCGACGAGCCGACGGGCAACCTCGATCCCGACACCGCCGCGCGCGTGCTCGCGCTGTTCGCCGACGCGGTGCGCGCGGGCGGCGCCGCCGCGCTGCTCGTCACCCACTCCGCC
Source organism: uncultured Sphingomonas sp. (assembly GCA_964243325.1). Taxonomy (GTDB): domain Bacteria; phylum Pseudomonadota; class Alphaproteobacteria; order Sphingomonadales; family Sphingomonadaceae; genus Sphingomonas. The sequence continues at coordinate 9,349 of CAXTFF010000047.1, read as the reverse complement.
GCGACCGCCGCGGTCGCCGACCGCGTGCTGACGCTGACCGCGCACGGCCTCGTGCCCAGTGGCTGAGCCGGGCCTGCTCTCGGCGCGGCTCGCGCTCGGCTGGCTGATCGGGGGCGAGTGGCGCTGGCATCCCGTCCGCTTCCTGCTCACGGCCGTCGCGATCGCGGTCGGCGTCGCGCTCGGCTTCGCGGTGCACCTCGTCAACGGCTCCGCGCTCGCCTCGTTCGACACCGCGATCCGCGGCGTGAACGGATCGGCCGAGCTCGCGGTGCGCGCGTCGAGCCCGCTCGGCTTCGACGAGGCGCTCTATCCGCGCGTCGCCACGGCCGCGGGCGTCGCCGACGCCAGCCCCGTCGTGCGCCTGTCCGCCCGCGCCAACGGCCAGCGGTTCGACCTGCTCGGCCTGGACGTGATCCGCGCCGCCGCCGTCACGCCCAGCCTGCTCGGCCTGCGCGCGAGCGGCCCGGAAGCGCGCGGCGACGAGGCGTTCGACGACGCGGCCTTGTTCCTGTCGCGCGACGCGCTCGCCCGGCTCCGCACGACCGTCGGCGCGCGCCTCTCGGTCGCGGCGAACGGCCGCACGGTTCCGCTGACCGTCGCCGGGGTGCTGGCGGGCGTCGGCGAGTCCCAAGCGATCGGCGTGCTCGACATCGCCGCCGCCCAGTGGCGCTTCGACCGGCTGGGAAGGATCGACCGCATCGACCTGAAACTGGACGACCGCGCGGTCGCCGAGGCCTCGCTCGCCCGCCTGCTTCCCGCCGACGCCGTGATCGGCGGCGCGGAGGCGGAGGCGGCGCAGGGCGAGACGCTGTCGCGCGCCTACCGCGTCAACCTGGACATGCTCGCGCTCGTCGCGCTGCTGACGGGCGGGTTCCTGGTCTTCTCCGCGCAATCGCTGTCCGTGGCCCGCCGCCTGCGCGCGTTCGCGCTGATCCGCACGCTCGGCCTCCCCCGGCGCGGCATCGTCGCCGCCGTCGCGATCGAGGGCCTGGTGATCGGGCTGATCGGCGCGGGGTTCGGGCTGCTCGCGGGCTACGGCCTGGCCGTGCTGGCGCTGCGGCTGTTCGGCGGCGATCTGGGCGCGGGCTATTTCGCCGGAGGGGCGTCGCGCGTCGCGTTCCAGCCCGGGGCCGCGCTCGCCTTCTTTTCGCTCGGATTGGCGGCCGCCGTGCTCGGGAGCGTGCTCCCGGCCCGCGCCGCCGCGCGCGCGGCCCCCGCCGCCGCGCTCAAGAACGCCGGCGACCTGCTCGACCCGCGCGCGCCGGTGGCGTGGCGTCCCGCGCTCGTCCTCCTGGCGCTCGGCGGAACCGCCGCCTTCCTTCCCGCCGTCGCCGGGCTCCCGCTGTTCGGTTTCGCCAGCATGGCGCTGCTGCTGGCGGGCGGCGTCGCGGGCGTCCCCTGGCTGGCGCGCCGCCTGCTGAGCGGCTGGGCCGGGCGTCCGACGCGCAGCGTCCCCACGCTGCTCGCCGTCCGCCACATCCACGGCGCGCCCGGCGAGGCGGCGACCGCGCTCTGCGGCATCGTCGCGTCCACCGCGCTGATGATCGCGATGGCGACCATGGTCGGCAGCTTCCGCGGCGCGGTCGACGAATGGCTGGGCGAACTCCTCTCCGCCGACCTCTATCTGCGCACCGAGGGCGGCGCGGGCTTCGACCTCGCCGCGCAGGTCCGCCTGCGCTCGGTCCCCGGCGTCGCATCGCTCACGTTCAGCCGTCAGCTTCCGCTGACGCTGGCGCCCGACCGCCCGCCGGTCTCGCTCATCACCCGGCGGGTGAACGAGGGGCGCGGCTCGCTCCTCCCGTTGATCGAGGAGGCTCCGGTCCCGCCCGGCGCGACGCCCGTCTGGGTGTCCGAACCCGCGCAGCGCATCTACGGCTGGGATCCGGGCGAGACGGTCGCGCTGCCGATCGCGGGCGGCCGCCGCTTCGCGGTCGCGGGCGTCTGGCGCGACTACGCCCGCCAGGCCGGCGCGGTCGCGATCCGCGATTCCGACTACATCCGCCTGACGGGCGACACGACCCGCGACGAGGCCGCGGCGACACTGACGCCCGGCGCGGACGGCGCGGGCGTGGGCCGGGCGCTCGTCGCCGCCTTGCCGCCCGACAAGCGCCCGGCGACGCAGGTGGCCGCTCCCGCCACGCTGCGCCGCTTCGCGCTGCGGCTGTTCGACCGCAGCTTCGCCGTGACCTACATCCTGGAGGGGGTCGCGATCCTGGTCGGGCTGGCGGGCGTCGCCGCGACCGTGTCGGCGCAGACGATGGCGCGCACGCGCGAGTTCGGGATGCTCCGCCACCTGGGCGTCGCCAAGCGCCAGATCACCGCCATGCTGGCGACCGAGGGCGCGCTGCTCGGCCTTGTCGGCGGGCTGGCGGGGGTGTTGCTCGGCGGGGTACTGGGGCAGGTGCTGATCCATGTCATCAACCCGCAATCGTTCAATTTCACGATGGACACGCGCGTGCCCGTCGGCACGGTGCTGGGCGTCGTCCTCGCGCTGATCGCCGCCGGCGCGGGCACCGCGGTCCTCGCGGGCCGCCGCGCGACCGCGACGGACGCGGTGCTCGCCGTGCGCGAGGATTGGTGATGCGCCGCGCCTTCGCCTTGCCCGCCCTGATCGCGGGCGCCGCCCTGGCGGCCCCGACCCCGTATCCGCAGGTCCGCCCCGGCATCGCGCTCCGCTTCCCCGTCGACCACGGCGCGCATCCGGATCACCGCACCGAATGGTGGTACGTCACCGGCTGGCTCCGCACGGCCGACGGGCGCGATCTCGGCTTCCAGGTCACGTTCTTCCGCACGCGCCCGCGGGTCGACCCCGCCAACCCCAGCCGCTTTTCCGCGGGCCAGATCCTGTTCGCGCACGCCGCGCTGTCGGACCCCGGGGTCGGCCGCATCCTGCACGGCGAGCGCGCCGGGCGCGCAGGCTTCGGCCTGGCGGGCGCGAGGGTGGGGGACGCCGACGTCGCGATCCGCGACTGGCGGTTGCGCCGCCTGCCCGACGGCCGCTTCGCCGCGCGCGTCGCCGCGCCCGGCTTCACGCTCGACCTCGCGTTCCGCCCGACCCAGCCGCCGCTCGCGCAAGGGCTGAACGGCTATAGCCGCAAAGGTCCGCGGCCCGACCAGGCGAGCTATTACTACTCGGTCCCGCACCTGCGCGTCGCGGGCACGGTCACGCGCGGCCGCACCCGGGCGCGCGTGACCGGCGAGGCCTGGCTCGACCGCGAATGGTCGTCCGACTATCTGGCCCCGAACGCCGAAGGCTGGGACTGGACCGGCCTCAATCTCGACGACGGCGCGGCGCTGATGGCGTTCCGCATCCGGCGCAAAGGCGGCGGCACCGTGTGGGCGGGCGGGTCGTACCGCTACCCGGACGGCCGCCGCGTCGTGTTCGCGCCGGGCGACGTACGCTTCCGGACGCTGGCGACCTGGCGCTCCGCCCGCACCGGCGCGACCTACCCCGTCGCGCAGGAGCTCACCATCCGCCTGCCCGGCGGCATCCGCCGCTTTCCGCTCCGCCCGCTCTTTCCGGCGCAGGAATTGGACGCGCGCGCGAGCGGCCTGCCCGTTTATTGGGAGGGCGCGGTGCGCACGGGCGGCGGGCGCGGTTATCTGGAACTGACCGGCTACGCCGCCCCGCTGGTGATGTAGGAACGGTTCCGAATGGAGAGATGCGAGTGAAGCGGTACGACATCGTCATCGTCGGCGCGGGGCATGGCGGCGCGCAGGCGGCGGTGAGCTTACGCCAGCGCGGCTTCACCGGCTCGGTCGCGCTGGTCGGCGAGGAAGCGTGGCCGCCCTACGAACGCCCGCCGTTGTCAAAGGAGTATCTGTCGGGCGACAAACCGTTCGAGCGTATCCTGATCCGCCCGGCCGGCTTCTGGGCGGAACGCCAGGTCGACCTGCTGCCGAACACCCGCGTCACCGCGGTCGACCCGGATCGCCGGGAGGTCGCGGCGGCGGACGGATCGGCGATCGGCTACGGCTCGCTGATCTGGGCGGCGGGCGGCCGCGCGCGCCGACTGGCGTGTGCGGGCGGCGCGCTCCCCGGCGTGCACGGCATCCGCGACCGCGGCGACGTCGACCGCCTCGTGGCCGAGCTCGCCTCGGCGGAGCGGGTGTGCGTCGTCGGGGCGGGCTATATCGGGCTGGAGGCGGCGGCCGTGCTCACCAAGCTCGGCAAACGGGTGACCGTGCTCGAGGCGCAGCCCCACGTCCTCGCCCGCGTCGCCGGTGCCGATCTGTCGCGCTTCTACGAGGCCGAGCACCGCGCGCGCGGCGTCGACCTCCGGCTCGGCGCGCAGGTGGCGCGCATCGAGGAGCGGAACGGCCGCGCCGGGGCCGTGCGGCTGGCCGACGGCGGCGAGGTGCCGTGCGACCTGGTGATCGTGGGTATCGGCATCGTCCCCGCGGTCGATCCGCTGCTCGCCGCCGGCGCGCAGGGCGGGAACGGCGTCGCGGTGGACGCGCATTGCCGCACCAGCCTGGCGCACGTGTTCGCGATCGGCGACTGCGCGCTCCACGCCAACGCCCATGCCGACGGCGCGGAGGTCCGCGTCGAATCGGTCGGCAACGCCAACGACATGGCCGCGACCGCCGCGCGCGCGCTGACCGGCGACCCGCAGCCCTTCGACGCGGTACCGTGGTTCTGGTCCAACCAGTACGACCTGAAACTGCAGACGGTGGGCCTGTCGGCGGGCCACGACCGGGCCGTGCTGCGCGGCCGCCCCGAGGAACGGAGCTTTTCGGTCGTGTATCTCAGGAACGGCCGCGTGGTCGCGCTCGACTGCGTCAACGCCACCCGGGACTACGTGCAGGGCCGCGCGCTGGTCGTCGGGCGCACGGTCGCCGATCCCGATCGGCTGGCCGACCCGGACACGCCGCTCAAATCGCTGGTGTGAGAAGGGGGCGCACTCGACAGGACTCGAGCCTGTGACCCCTGCCTACAATGGGCAAGTCTAGACGGTCTAGTCAGCAGCAGTCTTCGTTCAATTTCAATGATTTAGGGTTTAGAGAGGCGGTCAACACTGCGTCGGGTAGCACCGGAGTAGCACCAGCTACGATCTAGCCCACCCTCTTCATTGCTTGATCGACCATTAAATTCCGAGCGCTGACAAGCTTTCCAAGCGTCGTGACGTTCGCCGGTGTCTGGTTGATATCAGCGGCTTTTTCAACGGTGGAGCTAACCGCGGCCAACGCCTCCATGTAGTGATCCGAAGCGCCCTGATTGAGGGTGCCACGAAGCCCTTGGATATCTCCTGCATGTTGCGCCAAAGCCTTTCGAGCCTCGGTGCGGGCCATAACGACCGTCGCCTGAGCTTTCGGAACCGGAATGTTAGCGTAAGTGCCAGGCATACGGAGCCCGCGCTCAGCCAAGCCGAGTTCTGCAACTGATTGAAAATAGCCCGCTAAAGCCGCATCCAGCGCCTTGCCGCTTTCCTGCACCTTCGAGATGCGTTCCACATTGACTGACTGAACGCGAGCTTCTCTCGCTTGTTCGGTTGCGGTGTACGTCGATACAGCCAAGAGGCCGACGGGAATCAACAACGCACTGGCGAGCCACTGCGACCTCAACGAGGCCCAAACGGCCGTTGAGGCTCGTTTCCACATTGGAGTGGCCGTAGCCATCGCCGTCAATTTCCTACCTTCTTCGTTGCCCGTTGACCCTTGACCTGAGCATCAGCCTTCAGCTTCGTTTCAGCATCAGCTTGCTTCGCGAGCTTACATGCCTCTTCCCAGCGCTTCTTTCCAAGCAATTCGATATAGGCCCTTACCGACTCATCTACATCCCCCATGCACGTATCATCAGCCTGCCGCACCACCTTCGCAGCCGTCGTTGCGCCAACCGCCTCGTCATAAGGGACACCCGCGACGGCCATCGCAAATAGCGCCAGCGACGCTAACGGTGAGGCCACCACGGACCTTATTCTGAACCAGCCGGGAGATTGAACGCTGATAGACAAATCGTCCCGATCATCTTCATTGATGTTCGAGCCAATTACTAGATCGTAAATACTATCCCCATTAGGCAAGCTCGCGCCAGCTTCGCGAGCCTCTTCTAATACCTCAAGCAGCTCTAGCCACACAGACGTCACGAAGTTATCTTTCGGCGTAAATACTCTCTTGCTCGTTCGGAACGTAGCAACGAACTGCCGATCATAAACATAGTTGTCGAATGCTAAACGATACACCTGCTCGTAATTACTCGATCCTACGTCGAAGAATGCGACTGGCGTTTGTAATAACTCTACAAGCTCTGCGTTGAACAGCCTCTTCTCAATCTTACCAACCCACTTAACACGCCGTCCATAGTAGACGTGCGTGCCATCATCATCCTTGGCCTTGACGGTTTTGACAACACCCGGATCGTCAAGTAGCTGGCCAATAAGGACTTCCGTAGTGTAACCCTTCTGTGGCATTAGTATCAAATCGCCCTTTTCGGCTTTAAATAGTAAGCCGTAAAGGAACGTTTGAGTCATCTTGTCTCCCTAACTATTGACAAGACGATTAGGTCTTTGGGTGCCTTGAGCCACCGCTCGTTCAACACGATCCCTCGAAATATGATCTAAGACTTCTTCATCGTCCCAAGCTCCCGGGTCACCATCGAGTTCATCTAAACCGCGGATGTCAATAATAGCGATACTGGTCTGCTTGACGATGTTATAAAATTTATATCCCTCGCCTGGGAAGAACTTGTAAACTGTATGATCGTCGGGAAGGACGTACGCGCCGAGTTCCACCGTTACCGCCACGCCGTCGCCCCTTAAACCTTGTTTCCGTTTGTCTACCCCGTTTCCCGTCACCTGCAACCGGAGTTCACAACACAGGAGAGAATGCGCTGGGCGAGCAGCTCGTCAACGTCGGCGAATCAGACCTGACGATCGACATTCCGCAGGTTCAGGTAGCCTGTGCAAAGGCCAGCGTCTCACGTGCTACCCCGGTGCTGCCCGTAGGTCACACTACGACCCTGTCCGCACTGTAACTCACTGAAAAGGTTGGTGCACCCGACAGGATTCGAACCTGTGACCCCTGCCTTCGGAGGGCAGTGCTCTATCCAGCTGAGCTACGGATGCGTGCGCGTCGGATAGCAGCGGCCGCGCGGGCGCGCTAGCGCCTTCTATCGGCCAGCCGCACCGGCTGGAACGGGGCCAGCCCGCAGCTCGCGCCGCGCGTGGGACCGCCGGTCAGCGTCAGCACGGTGATGATGTCCTGCGAACAGAGCTGGCCGAGCGAGGTCGCATAGCTGAACCGCTCCTCGAACCCCAGCTGCGGGCAGGGCCGCTCCAGCGTGACGCGGTACACCCCGCGGCCCGTCGTCACGAAATCGATCACCTGGTCGCTCCTGACCCGCGTCTCGCGGATCGAGCGCAGCGGGATGCAGGTTCGCGCCTCGCCATTGGGCGTCGCGGCGGGCACGCCGTCGCGGCGCTGCGCAGCACCTCCGGAGGCGGCGCTCGTGAGCATCGGGGCGGCCAGGAGCAGGACGGGGAGCAGCTTACGCATCGGCGATCGCTTTCGGGGCTGGGGTCTTGGGCTCGAACGCGCAAAGGTCGGAGACGATGCATCGCCAGCATTCGGGCCGCCTGGCCTTGCAGACATAGCGGCCGTGCAGGATCAGCCAGTGATGCGCGCCCATGCGGAACGGCGCGGGCGTCACCGCCGCCAGCCCCGCCTCGACCAGGGGCGGCGTCTTGGCCGGGGCCAGGCCGGTCCGGTTGGCGACGCGGAACACGTGCGTGTCGACCGCGATCGTCCCCGCCCCGAACGCGACGTTCATGACGACGGCGGCGGTCTTGCTCCCCACGCCCGGCAAGGTTTCGAGCAGCGCGCGGTCGGCGGGCACGACGCCGCCATGCTCGTCCAGCAACCGCTGGCTGAGCAGGATCACGTTCTTGGCCTTCGTATTGAACAGCCCGATCGTGCGGATGTAACCCCGAAGCGTTTCCTCGCCGAGCTCCACCATCGCGGCGGGGTGGTCGGCCACGGCGAACAGCGGCCCCGTCGCCTTGTTCACGCTCACGTCCGTCGCCTGCGCCGACAACGCGACCGCGACCAGCAGCGTGTACGGGTTGAGGAAGGCGAGCTCGGTCTCCGGGGCCGGGTCGTTCTCCGCCAATCGGCGGTAGAACTCGAAGACCTCCTCGTCGGTCACAGCCCCAGCACGTCGCCCATGCGGTAGCGGCCCGGCGCCTGCCCCGCGAGCCACAGCGCCGCGCGCACCGCGCCGCGCGCGAAGATGACGCGGTCCTCGCCCCGGTGGCCCAGCTCGATCCGCTCGCCGTCGGTCGCGAACACGACGCTATGGTCGCCGATCACCGATCCGCCGCGAAGCGAGGAGAAGCCGATCGTCCCCTCCGTGCGCGCGCCCGTCAGCCCCGCGCGCCCGTCCACGCGCACCTCCGACAGCGTCGTGCCGCGCCCGGCCGCGCCCGCCTCGCCCAGCATCAGGGCCGTGCCGCTCGGCGCGTCGACCTTGTGGCGATGATGCATCTCGACGATCTCGATGTCCCATTCCGGCCCCAGCCGCGCGGCCGCCTCGCGGATCAGCAGCCCGAGCAGCGTGACGCCCAGCGACGTGTTCCCCGTCTGCAGCACGGCGATCTCGGCGGACGCCGCGTCGATCAGCCCGTGGTGCCGCGCCGACAGCCCGGTGGTGCCGAGCAGGGTCGGCTTGCCCGCCGCGCGCGCCGCCTCCAGGTGCTCGGGCAGCGCGCTGGCGATCGAGAAGTCGACCAGCACGTCCGCGCGCCGCGCCAGCGGGCGGCAGTCGTCGCGCGCGTCGGCCCCGCCGGCGTTGGTCGCGCCGACATCCTCGATCACGTCGGCGATCGTGCGCCCCATCCGGCCGAGGCTGCCATAGATGCCGATGGCGGTCATCGTCCCCCTCAACGTGTCGGCACGGGCTCGTCGCCCGCGTAATCGTAGAAGCCGCGCCCCGTCTTCCGGCCCATCCACCCGGCCTCGACATATTTGATCAACAGCGGCGCGGGCCGGAACTTCGGGTCGCCCGTCCCCTCGAACAGCACCCGCGTGATCTCCAGGCAGGTGTCGAGCCCGATGAAATCGGCCAGCGTCAGCGGACCCATCGGGTGGTTCAGCCCCAGCTGACAGCCTAAGTCGATGTCGGGGATTGTCGCCACCCCCTCCCCCAGCGCGAAGCACGCCTCGTTCAGCATCGGCAACAACACCCGGTTGACGATGAAGCCCGGCGCGTCGTTCGCGCGCACCACCCGCTTGCCGAGCGCTTCCGCATAGGCCTCGACCGCCGCCACCGTTTCGTCGGACGTGGCTAGCCCGCGGATGAGCTCGATCAGCCCCATGACGGGCACCGGGTTGAAGAAATGCACCCCCACGAACC